>CAMVHY010000023.1 GCA_947167415.1 uncultured Clostridia bacterium | reverse complement strand
GATAAGCACAATGATAAGGAACTTATGTATGGGTATGATTATGAAAAACAAAAGTTTTATTTGCCCCCCAATAAATTTTATGACACCGTAGATGATTTAGAAACAGCATTGATAAAAATTTATGCACAGCGTTATTCAGAACATAAAAACACAGAAAAACCTTACAATTCGTTTGATCCAAATCCATATAGTGTAAATGTAGATAGTATAGAAGTTTTAGATGATATAACAAAACGCAAATTGGATGACAGTGTAAGCATGATTTTTAAAGATCGGCTTGATAAATTATCAAACATTTTTAACAGTAGTCGTAAAAGTGACGTGCACAAATTTATTTCAAATCTTTTGGGCAATTTTTGGTACATTCAGATTCGCGACAGAAATAAAGATATAACTATAAAAGAAATAAAAAAGGTTATTTTGAACAATTTTATATATCAACTGAAAGAACCGGAGAAAGCAAAATACCGTGCGATACCTTATGATTGTCTCGGAAGTGTTTCTATATCACCAATTTATCTTGATAATATTTTTGGGAATTTTTTGTGGGGTCAGTCTTCTCGGGCTAGTGACAGCCAACGCTGTCTTTTATATTACAGTGAAAATGATATCGATTCCAATAATTTTGATGCAAAATTTGACGAATTAAAAAACGAGTACGGAGAAAAAAATATATCTCCGATAGCAGCGTGTTATTTTTTATCGGCAATTAAAAAAGATGATTTGACGACAGAAAGATTAAACAAAGTTTGGAATGAGGTAAACACTAACCTGTGGCATTCTTTTTCTATTGGTTCCAACGACAGACTAATGTCGCTTGTTAATAATTTACTGGATGGTAATTTTACATCTGATAAATATTTGGATATTTTTATCTTTTGTCTTAGACTCGATATTAGGTTTAAATTGGGAGATAAATCCGAAGATTTGTATAATATTATTTACGGTATAATCACAAACTCAGAACATTATAAGCAAGCCAATGGTGATAAAGAAAAGGAAACAGCAGCAATAAAAAATTTTTTTGATCCGAATGGATTTTTTAAAAAATTTTGGATTACGTTGGGTGAATTGAATGCCAATATTCATCCAGTGTATAAGCGTTCTTATTCTGAGATCTTGACAATGAGAAAAATGAAAGAATTGGCGTCTAATTCCGACAATGAATATAGTCGAAAATTAAGCAATTTATTATCAGATCATGATATTTATATTTCGCCAACAACTGAAAAAATAAAAGATGATACAGAAAAAGAAGTTAATCAAATTTGTATAAAAGTGGATAGTTATAAACAAACTGAAGAAAATGCTCAAAATGGGTTCAATGAATATATGAAAAAGTTAATTGATGATTTAAAAAATGACCAAAATGTGGAATATAATTGGGTTAACAGAACATTGACCTACAACAAAAAAATAGTTTGCAACTTTGAGGAAATAAAATTTCATGATAAGAAATGTGATATAAGTTATATTGTAGAGGGAATGTTGGACTTTTGTTGTCGTGTTTCATCATCTTTTCGCGAAGACAATAAATTACCCACTCGTCCTTTATCTTTTGGTATCTTTCCAAATGATATGCAAGAAATTCAAAAAATTGTCAGAGAAAAATATCAAGTGAAGCTAAAAGAGCTAATAGATGGTTTTAGCAAATTTGTGGACGCAAAAATTGAAGAATATGGAAAAAGTAAAGAAATTTTGTTTATGAAGTATAATAAGTTGCGTATAAAAGTAATTGATAGTCTGGATTCTTGGAGCGCATTAGATGAATATGGTGTAAGTGATGCTGCGGGGGCTTGTGTAGAATGTTGTCTTGATAACTATTGGAAAAATAAATTTTACAGATCAATCCGTCGCGAAGAAATAGGTTCGGATATGTATAAAAGTTTGGTAAAAAAGTTTGAAAAACTGTTTAATCGCAAGATAGAAGAATATATTAAAAATAACAAACTTAATTATGAGTATGATAAAAAAAATAATTGTTGGAAACAAATCGCTGAGAAAAATATGGAAGGAAAAGATAAAAATAGTGATGAAAATAAAAATCCAGAAATAAACCTTATGGAAAAAACCGAAATAGAAAACAAAGTTGAAAATGAACAGAACGACGAAATTAAAGATAAAATAACAGAAGAGAAGAAGATTCAATATGAAAATATTGATTCGAATGAAACTGAAAAAGAAAATAAAGTCAAACCTGGGGGAAACGACATCATTGTCGAGAACAAAGCAAATACTGATAAAAATAAGAATCAAAACGAAATAGAAATAAAAACAATGGAAGAAAACAACAAGATCGAATATGGGACTAAAAATGATACAAATGAAAAGCTAAGTGATGAAGATAAAACAGTTAAAGAAAGCAAAGGAAACAAAGAGATAAATCATGAAACAGATAAAAACAAAATCGAAGAAAACTCAAACAACATCAAAAGTCAAACATTTGATTCATCAAATACAAATAATCGAAATCAATCTGGAACTAAAAATAAAGGTTGGATAAAATTTTTCACACTTTTAAAATGGATTGTTTTGATTGGGTTGATTATAGCTTTGGCAATGACAGTGGCATCAATTTTTGTAGAGATATTATCTTCTATGGTTATAAAATTTGTAATAGCAGCGGTGGTTTTACTTTTCGTTTTTGTATTGTCACAATTATTGGTTTCGTGTTTATCTAACAAACAACCAAAAGAAAATAAAAGTTCATATCCTAACCAAATTGACACAGGTATTGAAACAAAAAAAAATCAAAACGAATTTAATATAAATAACTCAGTAAATAACGAATCAAATATTAATCAAATAGCCGAACAAGAAAAAAATATTTTATCACCTATAGAAGATAGTCTTGGTTAATAAGGTCAAATATATATTAAAAAACTGACACGATTTTTCATGTCAGCTTTTTTTTTTCCAGTTTGATTTATTAACTTGTCTCGCTCTTGCAATCGCAAAATTTTTTGCTTCAATATCTTCTGTAATCGTTGAACCTGCGGCAATATAAACATCATCTCCGATTTTTACCGGAGCAACCAAATTACTATTACATCCAATAAAAACATTATCACCGATTTCAGTTCGAAATTTTTTTTCGCCGTCATAATTTGCAATCGTAGTTCCACATCCGAAATTAACATTTTTTCCAACTTTTGCATCGCCAATATAAGTTAAATGCGCAACTTTTGTTTCTTCGTCTATGCTTGAATTTTTTATCTCAACAAAATCTCCGATTTTAACTTTTTTTCCGATTTCGCTTCCCGGTCTTATATAAGCGAACGGTCCAATTTTTACATCGTTTTCTATTCTCGAATTCAAAATCACGCTCGAATTTATTTCAACTTCATCAAATATTTTTGCATCAACTATTCTCGAATTTCCTCTTATTACACAATTTTCTCCGATTTCCGTTTTGCCTTCTAAAAAAACATTGGGATAAACAACACTATCGCGCCCGATTTTTACATCATAATCTATATATACTTCTCGCGCATTTATCATTGTTACACCGTTTTCCATATGTTTTTTATTTATTTTCTCGCGCATTAAACTATTTGCACACTCTAACTCAATTTTATTATTCACGCCCAAAAATTCTTTATAATTATCCGCACAAAAAATTCCGACCTTGTCGCTCAACGTTTTTATTATCTCAATCGTATCTGTCAAATAATATTCACCTTGTGCATTATTATTACTTAACATTTGCAACGCCGTTTTTAATAAATTCCCGTTAAACAAATAAATTCCTGTATTTATTTCTTTTATTAACGCCTGATTTTTGTCACAATCTCTATCTTCAATAATCCTTAAAAAATTATTTTCACGCCGAAATATTCTTCCGTAACCTTTTGGATTTTCCGCAACACTCGAAATTAAACTAACCGCATTATCACTATTCATATCAATCAATTTTTTTATGCTCAAATAATTTATTAACGGTGTATCACCATATAAAACTAAAATATTTTCATTATCACCAAAAAAATCTTTTGCCATCATTACAGCATGACCTGTGCCCAATCTTTCTTTTTGCAAAACAAACTTTATATCCAAATCAAAATTTTTCTCGCATATATTTTTTTTTATCAAATCAAACTCATGCCCCAAAACTATTATTATTTCTCTTATTCCAGCATTTTTACATGCGTCTATAACATAATTTATTATTTCCTTGCCACAAATCTTATGTAAAACCTTTGGCAATTTCGAATTCATTCTTTTACTTTCGCCTGCCGCCAAAATTACAGCTTTCATTTAAAAATCTCTCCCAAATCAAAAATATATTCCAAAAAACATTTTATCCAGCAAAATCAAAAATCCCAATCCAATTACATAATAAGCAAAAAATTTTAATTTGCGATTATTAATTAGCTTTATCATAAATTTTATTGCCAAATATCCGGACAACATTGCCGAAACAAAACCAAAAAAAAACACCGGCCAATCAAAATTAAAACTAACACTTCCAAACAAAACTTTTTTTAATTCAAACACAACAGCTCCGATTATAATCGGCACAGATAATATAAAAGCAAACCTTGACGCCGTTTCTTTTTTTAATCCACAAATTAAACTTCCCCCAATCGTACTTCCTGATCTGGAAATTCCGGGCACAATCGCTAAAGCTTGCATTAATCCAATTATAAAAGCGTCTTTAAATAAAATATCTTTATCTTCTTTTTTATTATTTTCAAAATTTCTATCTGCCAAAATCAAAATAATTCCCGTTACAAAAAAAGCAAGCCATAAAAAATTTGCCTGATTAAATAAATTTTCAATCCAATCTCCAAATAATAACGCAATTATTACAGCCGGCATCGTCGCTAAAATTACAAGCCAAACATATTTTTGCGTTGGCTTTTTAATTAAATCAAATATTTTATCCCAAAAAATTATTATCACTGGCACAAGCGTTCCTAAATGCAAAATAACATCAAAAATAATCACTGGCTCTGTTATTCCAAAAATTTTTTCAAACAAAACCAAATGCCCAGAACTACTAACAGGCAAAAATTCTGTTACCCCTTGAATTATCCCTAATACAATCCCTTGAAATACATTCATTTCTTTACTCCCATAATTTTTTAATCTTCTGCTAAAACTTCCGTCCAAATCACATCATATTTTTTTAAAACATCTCCCAAATCATGATAAATTTCACATCTCTTAAAATCTTTTTCGCTCGGCCAATAAATTTTATTTTTTTTTATCTCATCAGGCAATGCCTCCAAAACTTTTTTATTTACCGTCGAATGACAAATATGTTCCGTATTTAATAATCCTATGTCTTCACGACACAAAAAATTTATAAACTTACTAGCCTCTTTTTTCTTTTCCGAACATTTTAAAATTCCTATACCATCAATCCAAAAATTACTTCCTTCGTCCGGAATCACATAATCCAAATTTTTATTTACTTTACAACAAAATAACGCATCACCAGAATAACACAAAGCTAACAAAGCTTCATCATTAATCATTTTATCTTTTATCGCATCACTTAAATACGCCTGAATAATTTTTTTTTGCTTTATCAATTCTTTTTTGGCCTCTTCTAATTTTTTATCATCACAAGTATTTACCGAATAACCTAATTTTTTTAATGTAATCGCAATATTATCCCGCGCATTATCATACATAAAAATTTTATTTTTATATTTTTCATCCCACAAAATATTCCAGCTTAAATTATTTTTTTTAATCACCTTTTTATTAAACAAAATTCCAACTGTTCCCCAAGCATATGGCACAGAATATTTATTTTCAAAATCAAAATCTAAATTTTTAAATCTATCATCAATCAAATTAAAATTTTTTATCTCATCCAAATCCAACTCTTGCAACAAATTTTCTTTTATCATTCGCTCAATAATATAATCCGACGCAATTATTAAATCATAATTTATTCCGCCGTTTTTTATTTTTATATATGCATCCTCACTCGTTGCAAACGTATCACAATTTACTTTTATTCCCGTTTCTTTATAATAAATATCCAAAATTTCCTGATTTACATAATCTCCATAACTATATAAACTCAAATTTTTTTCATCATTTTTTTTTTCGCAGCCGCTTAAAATCAAAACTAAAATCAAAAGCAAAAATTTTATTTTATTCATTTACCTCACCAAAATTATTTATTTAAAATCAAATCTCTTTTATTAACTAAATACAATAAAATCAAAACACAAATAAACATTAAACTCGAAAGCGCATTTATTTTTGGATGTATTCCGCGCCGTGCCATCGAATAAATTAAAACCGATAAATTATTTACTCCCGAACCCGTATTAAAAAAACTAATAATAAAATCATCAATCGAAAGTGTAAACGCGAATAAAAATCCTGTTATCACACCGGGCATAATTTCCGGCAAAATAATTTTTTTTAAAGCATAACTCGGTGTTGCTCCTAAATCTAAAGCCGCTTCAAAAATATTATTATTCAAATAATCTAATCTTGGCAAAACAGAAAAAATTACATACGGCACATTAAAAACTACATGCGATAAAAGCAAAGTAAAATATCCAAAGCTACCAAATTTTAATAAATCAAATAAAAAAATAAATAAAATCATAAGCGACACACCTGTAACTATATCCGGATTAATCATAGGAATTTTTGTGAGATATAAAATAATATTTTTAAACGCCTTTTTTAAATTAAAAATACATAACGCAGCACATGTTCCAATTATTACAGCAAGACTCGCAGAAATAAACGCGACCGATAAACTATTAAAAAACGCTTTTAAAATATCCGGATCAGATAATAATTCTTTATACCAATTTAAAGTAAAACCTCCCCAATGACTTCTCGATCGCGAATTATTAAAAGACAAAAAAAATAAAACGCCAATCGGCGCGTACAAAAATAAAAATATAATCACCAAATAAATTTTTTTTAGCAACTTCAAAACAAACTCCCTCCATAATTATCATTATTATTTTTTTTATTTCCCAGCCTAAAAATAAAATCAAAACAAAAAATAATTATTATCAAAATAATAGATAAAGCACATCCAAAATGCCAATCGCCAGTTCTTAAAAATTCCTGTTCAATTAAATTTCCTATTAACATAAATTTTCCGCCGCCTAATAAATTCGAAATAATAAACGAAGTTACAGCCGGCATAAAAACCATTGTTACCCCAGAAAAAATTCCCGATAAACTTAATGGCAAAATAATCTTTATAAAAATTTTAAAAGCATTCGCTCCTAAATCTTGTGCTGCCTCGATTATATTTAAATCTATTTTTTTTAACGAGTTATAAATCGGCAAAATCATAAACGGCAAAAAATTATATACCATGCCCAAAACAATCGCTTGATTATTATATAAAAAACTAATTTTTTTTAAGCCCATCAAACTTAAAACAAAATTTATCAGCCCATTATTTTCTAAAATTACAAACCAAGCATAAGTTCTTAATAACATATTCATCCACATTGGCACTAAAAATAAAAATAATAATTGCGAGCTAAACTTAAAATTTTTTTCAGCCAAAATATATGCAACTGGATAGCCGATTAAAAAACAAATTACAGTACAAATCAAAGCTAAAACTATCGACCTAAAAAAAACTTTTATATAAATCAATTTAAATGCGCGCGAAAAATTATCTAAGCTAAAAAAAAATAAATTATTTTTTTCTTGTGTAAAACCGTAATAGCAAACTAAAACAATTGGCACAAAAATAAAAATAATTATCCAAAATATATAACTCCACAAAAAAGTCTTTCGCAATTTAAAATTCCCTTCTCTAATCATTATTTTTTTTATGCATAACATGAATCAAATCCGGCAAAATATTTAAACTCACAAAAGAATTTATTTCTGCCATAACAGTACTATGAACTTTCCAAAGATAATCATTTTGTCTTATCAACATTTCATAATGCACGCCTTTAAAAATTACATTTTCGACTTTGCCATTAATTTGCCCTTGATTTTCAGGCAAAATATTTATATCTTCCGGTCTTATTACCACATCAACTTTTTCATTTAATTCAAAACCCATATCTACGCATTTAAATTTTCTACCTGCAAACTCAATTAAAAAATCTTTAATCATAATGCCATCAAGAATATTACTTTCACCTATAAAGTCCGCAACAAAAGAATTTTTAGGCTCGTTATAAATATCTTCAGGCGTTCCAATTTGTTGAATAACACCGTTTTTCATAACTGCAACTGTATCAGACATTGTCAAAGCTTCTTCTTGATCATGAGTTACATAAACAAACGTGATTCCTAATTTTTTTTGCATATTTTTTAATTCTATCTGCATGTCTTTTCTTAATTTTAAATCTAAAGCTCCTAAAGGCTCGTCCAATAATAAAATTTCTGGCTCGTTTATTAATGCTCTCGCGATAGCAATTCTTTGTTGTTGTCCGCCGCTTAAAAAATTTATATTTCGTTTTTCAAATCCAGATAAATTTACCAGCCTCAGCATCGCTTTAACTTTATTTTTTATTTTAATTTCAGATTCTTTTTTTATCCGCAAACCAAACGCAATATTTTCAAAGACGTTCATGTTTGGAAATAAAGCGTACTTTTGAAAAACAGTATTTACCTGACGTTTATAAGGAGGTAAATCCAAAATACTTTTTCCGCAGAAAAGCAAATCACCGCTCGTAGGTTTTTCAAATCCTCCAATAATTCTTAGCGTTGTAGTTTTTCCACATCCGCTTGGACCCAATAACGTGACGAATTCATTTTTCTCTATGTATAAATTTACGTTTTTCAAAACAAATTCGTCGTCAAATTTTTTATTTATATTAATCAAGTCAATCAAATGTGTTTTCATTTCTCACCCACCAATTATTTTTTTTAATTTAGTCATAAAAAATTATATTACAAATGTCAAACAAAACAAATTTTTAATTTATATTTTGGCAAAAAATTATTAACAGATGATCTGAGAGCAAAAAAAATTTTTGCTGACCAAAATATTTTTTATATGAGATTTAATTTCTAAAGAAAATTTTTTTAGTCACTAAAAAATGTTCACATGGAAGAAAAAATAAAAATTATCATGCGTTTTAATTAAACACAACAAAAAATCCATCTCAAATGTTTTTGAAATGGATTTTTATTTACAATTGTTCTATCTCTCATGGTTATTTTATCAAAGTATTAACTATCTTGTTCTTTGCTGCATTGTCCATTTGATCTTTAAATGATTCGTCGTTTAGATTTATTGTCGCATTAAGCTTTGTTAATATTTCTTTGTTCATTTCGTTGCCTTGCTTATCACAAAAAGTTAATGTATCACTAACTTTTAAATGCAATTGTTCGTCATAATTTAAACATATAATACTTTCAGGATTTGGGAACTTTTCTTCATATTCCCGATATGTTTCCAGATGACCGTTCGAGTTCAACGAACAAATACAATATTGTATGCACACTATTTTATTATTTTCATTCTGCTTAAATCTGAACATCATTATATGATGACCGTTATAATTATTAGCCGGGCCAGTATAATTATCAAACTTAACTGTTCCGTATTTCCATGACAATGTTTCTATATCTTTTCTATACTCTTCGCTTTTTTCTATCTTGTCACGAATAGATTCTTCTCTTTCAAATTCAGTTCTAAGTTTAATTTTTTTTAAATTACCCTTGTCGATCTCTTCGCGCTTTTTATGAAAAAATATACTATAAACAATCAGTTCAACAACTATTGATAACACAGCATAAATTATCGCATAAGCTATTGCTACTTTTATTACAAAAAACATCAACAAAAACACTAAAACCGGAATTAAAACAAGCAAAGATATTTTGCCAACTCGTTTTATTTTACTATTTTGTCCTATTTTATTACCGTCCGAAACATTTTCTTCCTTATAAAGATACTTACCGCTTTCGGCAAAAAGAAATAATTTATTACCCTCATTGTCAGTCTGGGAATATCCAGTAATTGCTTGTGATTCTTTTATTTTTGCTTCCGATATTTCGTCTAGATTTTTATTGCCAATAATTTGTAAGTTGACCTTGGCTTTTAACAAATCATCTTGACTTATTTTTCTATTCTTCGCATCTTTATCCCAATATATCGGAAATGCATATTCTGAATTAGATACATTTTTTCCCCAATCATCATCATCATCACCCACATAATACAAGCCCAAAGAATAATTACCATTTTCATCTTTTACAACAAATGACTTCAGACAAATAAGTTTTTCGCCAATTGTAATTCTAAATCCCGCATTATAAATATCGTGCGTAACGTTATCTTTAGCGCCAGAATATCCCTGTCCCAAAGCAAAAGTATCAAAACAAATAAGACCAGTCGATTGCATTTCATCTAAACTTTGACTAATATCGTTTAATTTTGTTAAACGATTGTCAGCGAAATACATACCATTCACGCCTCTCCCCTGACCTGTAGAACCAGAAAGCGAATCAACAGAATGTACGCCGTATTCTATAGTCACCGATTTGGGATCATTGTCTGATACATCTTTGTACTTGTTTATAGTAGATACCAAATCTTCGGTCTTAAAATAAAATCTTTGTCCGCCCGGTAAAAGAAACTTTTTTTCAGTCTCTTTGTCTTCAAAATTAATATCCATGATATTATACCCTCCAAGTATAATCAAAGTTTACTTTAATAATAACATAAAAATATTTTACTGTCAAATTTTTATTCGACAAAAAATAAATTTCCGGCTAAATAAATTTTTTTACAATCTAATATAGTGTTGATGAAACACAAAAAAATATCAAGAAACATCATTTTGAGAGCATAATCAAAATAAAAAAATGACG
>CAMVHY010000022.1 GCA_947167415.1 uncultured Clostridia bacterium | reverse complement strand
AACTTCGTTATGATTTCTGTCTTTCAACGGCAGATGTTTAAATTCATAAGTCCAATCATTATTTTCATTTAACTCAACTGTTTCTTTTATTTCATCATTAGCCAAAAGATTTATTCTGACTGATGATAATTTTTGTCCTTCCCATTTTTTTTCGATTTTAATAGATGTAGTTTCTTCTTCACTGTCAGGGGATAAATTTGTTCCCGTAAAATCTGTTCTATGAGATTCAGCGTTTACAATAATATCATTAGCGATGACGCTTCCATTTAAATTTTGATTCAGCTCTACAGTAGCTTTTGGTGCCAATATAATTCCTGTAACTGCTCCGCTGTTCATAATTTTACCTGTATAACAACCATCTTCTCGTGACGAATCATAAAAGTTCCAAATAATATTTCCGTCTTGCCATTCCGTTACCTCACTTGTAGGAGCATAATCCCCATTTGAATATTGTATACGAGATTCTGGAATACTGAATATTTTTTCTCCGTTCCAGTCTACATAATCTTTTAAATCAACATTAATAACAAGTGAAGCATTCGAGCCATGTTCAAAACCAAAACCATTCAATTTATTTAATCCGATGTTCGGATCTAGATTATATATATTGACTCCATTTGGATCATTTATCTCGATATATTGATTGTTTGCATCATTTAAATGACTTTCTGTATGTGAATCAACATAATCTTTCAGTCTTTGATTAATAGCAATGGCATTTTCTTTTTCTGAATTTATATCTACAAATTCGTACTCATCACTGTCTTGCCAAAGTTGATTTGCAAAATTTCCATTTTTGTTTACTGGAGGATAATTTACTTTACGACCATTTAAGGTCCATGAGTTTCCATTATCACATTTTCCAATTTCAATATTTTTTCCAATAACTAAAATGCTATTTTCACTTCCCTCTAAACCGTATCCGCCATAAGTTAAAGCATCATTTTCTATTTCTAAATCCTTAATATAACTAATTTCTTCAAGTCCTTTTGTACCAAAATTGTCTCTATATATTAATTTGTTTGTCAAAATATTTCCATTTGTATGATTATGCGTTGTCACACTACTGAATCCAACTAAATGAAACCCACCGATAATACCAAATGGATTTTGGTTATAAAAGTATTTGGTTTTAGTATAAACGTTTTCTTCTGTAACTTTAATTATACCGTTTGCATCTGGTTCTAATTCAGCAAAAACAAATTTTGCACCAATAAATGTTGATACAAGCGCAAATATAAATATCAAGGCAACTAGTCTTAGTTTCCATTTACTCATATTTTTTTCTCCTTTGTTTTTTATTTTTTGCTACATAGTTTTAAACCGTAATGGCACATAACAGCCGTGTCAAATTTTATCAAACTATAGGATATTGGTAAAACATAAAAAACGATAAAAAATATTATTTTGATAGCTTACTTTAAATACAAAATAACAGTCATAAACCCTAAACAAATAACTAACACCATTCATTATGTGCTATTTGTTGATTTTAATACTGAGGTCAAAAAGTATGGTAAATACTTTTATAAACTGTTGCGAACTTCTTATTATTTTTTTTGGCTGTTTAATTGTCCTCACTGCTTCTCATTGATAAAGTTAGAAATAGCCTGGAAAATGAATGCAAAATAATCAATTACAAAATATCAATATCGTATTTTTTTACACGGCGCTTTTATTATATTTCTTTACATAAGCCGACAAAAATTTATTTGTTAACAGAGATAAAATCTTTTGTTATCAAAACATAATTGGTCGTAAAAATTTACTTTTATAGCAACAAAAAAATTTTTTGTCGGGGTATTTTATTTTTTATGTTGCTTGTTTTTTGTACGTCTTTGTATTACATAGAAAGAAAAGAAATTAATTTAGGCTTTTTTAATCGGAGCGATTTAATATGCACAGCAAAAAAAAATTTTATGAGCAAAAAAATTTATTTATTGGGTTAAAAAAAAAATTTGGTGATAGAGTTTTTGTTTTATATTCGTTTGTATGCGTAATTTTTTTGATTTTGTTGTCACGTCTTTTTTTTATGCAAATAATCAACGGTGAAAAATATTTAAGCGAACTTGGCGAAAACATAGTCAAAAAAATTGAAATAAAAGCACCGCGCGGAAATATTTATGATAGGCTTGGGAGAGTGATAGCGAAAAATAAATTAGTTTATAATATAAAACTTGACACAGGTATAAAAATAAATGATTTAAATCAAAGTTTATATGCACTAATAAAATTATTGGAAAAAAATAATGAGGAATATGTTGACACATTGCCAATTAGTAAATCAAATCCGTTTGAATTTAATTTTAATAGTGATAATGAAAAAAAAAGATGGCAGGAAGATATGAATTTGGATGAGAATTTAGATGCTGAGCAAGTTATTAATTATTTGTGTGATTTTTTTGATGTTGATAAAAATTTGGATGTGTTGGATAAAAGAAAAATAATTGCTTTAAGAGCCGAGTTATATAAAAATCGTTATAGGCAATACACACCGTTGGTTTTAGCTTTAAATGTTTCGGATAAAACAGTAATTGATATCGAGGAAGAAAGCGATAAATTTCAGGGGATATATGTCGAAAAAGAATATATTCGGGATTATGTTAATGCGAAATGTTGTGCGAATTTAATCGGTTATGTTGGATTAATAAATGAAAAAGAATTGAATGATTTAAATGAAACAGAAAATAATTATCAGGTTTCGGATATAGTTGGAAAAACAGGATTGGAAAAATCTTTTGAAAAGGAATTGCAGGGAAAATCCGGAGCTTTGTTTGTACAAGTAAATAGCGTAGGAAAACGTGTCGGTGTTGTAAATAAAAAAAATTATGAGGCAGGAAATAATTTGTTTTTGAGCATAGATTTCGATTTGCAAAAAAAAGTTTATGAGCTGATAGAAAATAATTTGAAAGATTTAATGCTGGCAAAGATAAAATCTGGAAAAATAAATATAAATTATTTGTTTGCGTCGATGATAAAAAATAATGTTTTGTCGGTGAAAAAAATTTTTGATGATGAAAATATTTATGGGCATGAGTTAAAAAATTTT
The DNA here is from genome assembly GCA_947167415.1 of uncultured Clostridia bacterium. GTDB lineage: Bacteria > Bacillota > Clostridia > Lachnospirales > CAMVHY01 > CAMVHY01. The sequence continues at coordinate 7,752 of CAMVHY010000022.1, read as the reverse complement.
GTTTTAAAGCAAGACGGTAATTTAAATTATTTAAATTTGGATGACCAAAAAAAAATCCGGCAAATAATTTTTGACGGACTGAAAAAAAATAATATAAGTCTAAAATTAATTTTATATGTCATGCGTGAACAGGGAATAATAAGTGGCGATGATAATTATTTTATAAAATCTACGGCGAGCAAAATTTTTTATGATAAAGTTGAAAGCGGAGAAATAAAAGTTGATTTTTTTAATTTTGATCCGTGCACAGCATCGGCAATCGTTTTAGATGTAGATAACGGAGATGTCTTAGCAGCTGTAAATTATCCGTCGTATGACAGTAATAAATTGCTTGGCAATCAAGCGAATGAGTATTTTAATAAAATATTATTTGCTGCGAATACACCGATGGTAAACAGAGTTTTTATGGAGCCTAGAGCGCCGGGATCGACTTTTAAAATGATAACGGCTTTAACGGGATTGGAAAAAGGCGTAATTGATATAAATACTAATATTTATGACGAGTTGAGTTTTAAAAAAGCGGGTCGTCCGTATTGTAAATGTTGGGCTAGAAGTTCACACGGAAGTTTGGATGTTGCGCATGCTTTAGAAGTTTCGTGTAATTATTTTTTTTGTGAAACGGCGTATCGGCTCGGAAATAGTAGAAATAATAATTTACTTGACGGAATTTCTGATTTGAATTATTATATGCGTGAATTTGGCTTGGATGACAGAACAGGAGTCGAAATCGGAGAGCTTTATGATTTTTCTGAGCCGGGAATGTCAAATATCTCATCGCCGGATTATAAATCAAAAGTAAAAAATGCTTGGTATGACGGAGATACGGTTAGAACAGCAATCGGGCAAGCCAAAAATAATTACACGGCCGCAAATATGGCAAAATATATTAATACGTTAGCGAGTGGCGGAAAAAGATTTAAATTAAACCTGGCAAAAAAATTAATTGATTGTAAAGATAATTTAGTAAAAGATTTTGAGCCGGTATTAGAAAAAGAATTGGATGTAAAACAGAAAAATTTAGACGCGGTTTATAAAGGAATGTTATTAGTCACCGGAGGAAATCGTGGAACTGGAAGAGCAGTGTTTAAAGATTTTGATATAAAAGTTGCTGGAAAAACTGGAACGGCGCAGGAAAATAATAATCGACCGGATCATGTTTCTTTCGGAGGATTTGCACCGTTTGAAGAGCCAAGAATTGCTGTTTATGTTTTAGTTCCGTTTGGGGATACGAAATTAATGTCTGCGCCGGCGTCTAAAATTGCACGCGAGATTATAAATTATTATTTTAAATTGGATTTTGAAAAAAAATTTGAGAATGATAAAGATTGCTTGGTTGAGTAAAAAAAAATAATTTGGCGAGGATTTTTTATGAATAAGAGTATTATTTTTAAGGCGAGGAAAAATAAATTGACGGTAGTTTTTAATGATGGGGAAGAAAATTTTAATTTTAATGAAGTAAGCAGTAATTTTTGTAAGAGATTAGATAAATCGAAAACACTTTTTCGTAATAAAAATAAGAGGGATTTTGATATAGAATTTAAAGGTCATGATTTTTCGAACGAACAAAAAGAGAAATTGACTAGTATTTTTTATGATAAGATAAAGATGGATGTTGATTTGCACAAAAAAAACTTTGAAGTAAAAAAAAATAATGATGTTGCAGATAATAAAGATTTAAAAAGTATTGTTTATAAAAATTCGTTGAGGAGCGGACAATTTTTGCATTATGACGGAAATGTAATTTTAATTGGCGATGTAAATTCAGGAGCTGAAATTGTTGCAACGGGAAATATATTTGTTATGGGGAAAGTAAAAGGTATGTTGCATGCCGGAGCAAATGGTGATAAAAATTGTATTATTACGGCGTTAAATATTTTTGCAACGCAGATTAGAATTGCTGATGTGATTTCTTGTATTCCGGAAAATAAAATTATTAAACAGGCGTCGCGTGTTTATATAAGCGATGATAAATTATATATTTCGCCGCTTTTGAATTAAGATGAATAGCTCAGAGGAAAAAGTCTTTATGATAAAAAGAATTTTTTGGCCGGATATTTATTGCAAGTCGGTATTGGATATTGATTTTAAAAAAATTTATAAGAATGGCTTTAGAGGATTAATTTTTGATATAGATAATACGATTGTAGGATATGATAATTTTGAAATTAAAAAAGAGATATTTGATTTATTTATTGAGTTAGAAAAGATAGGTTTTAAAATATGTCTTGTTTCTAATAGTTTTAAAAAGCGCGTGGTTTATTTTGAAAATGTGTTTAATATAAAAAGTTTTAATACGGCATTGAAGCCGTTGCCATTTGGAATAATGAAAGGCATAAAATATTTAGGTGTGCCAAAAAATAAAATTGTGATGATTGGAGATCAGATTTTTACGGATGTTATTTGTGCGCGGTTAAATAGTATTTTTGTTGTTTTGGTTGAGCCGATTAAAGAAAGAATTGAATTTGTTAATAGATTTAAACGCAAGTTGGAATTAAAGATTTTGAATAAGTATGATAAAGAGAAAAAAAAATAAGCTTGGGGGAATTTTTTATGGCAATGGATGATTTGGGTTCGAGAGGAAGTTTTATTCATGAGTTTATTAGTCTTGATTTGGGAGAAAATTTAAATAGGATACATACGAGGTTTCCACCGGAACCAAATGGATATTTGCATATCGGACATGCAAAAAGTATTTGTTTTAATTTTGGCTTGGCGGAATTTTATAAAGGCAAATGTAATTTGAGATTTGATGATACGAATCCGGCAAAAGAAAGTGATGAATATGTTAAAGCGATTATAGAAGATATAAAATGGCTTGGATTTGATTGGGAAGATAGATTATTTTATGCATCGGATTATTTTGATATTTTTTATGATTGTGCTGTGAAATTAATTAAAAAAAATAAAGCGTATGTATGTGATTTAAGCGCGGAGGAAATAAAAAATTATCGAGGAAGTTTAAACGAGCCGGGAAAGTTAAGCCCGTATAGAAATAGAAGCGTAGAAGAAAATTTGGATTTGTTTGAGAGAATGAAGGCAGGAGAATTTCCGGACGGGAGTAAAACTTTGCGAGCAAAAATAGATATGAATTCGCCTAATATAAATATGAGAGATCCGGTAATTTATAGAATCGCGCGGATTACGCATCATAATACGAAAAATAAATGGTGTATTTATCCGATGTATGATTTTGCGCATCCATTGGAAGATGCAATTGAAAAAATAACGCATTCGATTTGTACGATGGAGTTTGAAGATCATAGGCCTTTATATAATTGGTTTGTTAATGAGTGTGAATTTAAAGAAAAGCCAAGACAGATTGAATTTGCTAAGTTGCAATTGTCTCGGACGATTATGGGCAAAAGATATATGAAAGAACTAGTTGAAAAAAAAGAAGTTGATGGTTGGGATGATCCAAGATTAGTTACTATTTCGGGAATGAGAAGACGAGGTTACACGCCGGAAGCAATAAAAAATTTTTGTGAGAAAATTGGTGTTTCGAAAGCAAATAGTGTTGTTGATATAAGTTTACTTGAGCATTGCGTGCGCGATGATTTGAAATTAAAAGCAAAAATGGTTATGGCGGTTCTAAAGCCGTTGAAAGTTGTTTTGTTAAATTATCCAGAGGGTCAGGAAGAAAAATTAATAATCGAAAATAATTCTGAGCGCGAAGATATGGGAACACGCAAAGTTGTTTTTTCTCGTGAGATTTTTATTGAACGCGATGATTTTTTGGAAGAAGCGCCGAAGAAATTTAATAGATTGACTTGTTCGCAGGAAGTAAGACTAAAAGGCGCGTATTTTATAAAATGCGAGAAAGTTATAAAAGATGATAATGGAAATATAATTGAGTTGCATTGTGTTTATGACCCGGAGACAAAAAGTGGCAATGGATTTAATGGCAGGAAAGTTAAAGGGACAATTCAGTGGGTATCGGCAAATAAATTTATTAATGTTGGCGTCAGAATTTATGATTATTTGTTAAAAGAAAACGGCGAAAAAAATCCAGACACGCTTGAAATAATAAATAATTGCGTCGTAGAAAAAGAAATCGAAAATGCGAAACTCGGAGATAAATTTCAGTTTATGCGCCATGGTTATTTTACTTTGGATAAAAAATATTCGAGCCACGAAAATTTAGTTTTTAATAAAATAATTGGCTTAAAAAGTTCGTATAAATAAAAAATATTTTTTTGGCATAAAAAAACTTGGGGTAAAATCCGAGTTTTTATTTTTGATTTTAATTTTTTATAGAGCGATTTTAAATAAATCTTTATTCGCATCATATTTTATTTCGATTGTCGGATATCCCATTGCATAAGCTCCGATTTGATAAACATCAAAATAAATTTTTAAACTATTATCAGATAAATAAAATTTAACGTTTTTAATTTCTTTAGAAATGGATTCTAATATATTTTGAACTGTTTCTTCTCCATATTTTCCATATACTTTTTTTACATAATCAACAAATAAATCGTAAATTTTATTTTCATATCCGTCAGCTAAAATATCACTTAAAGCCAATTCTTTATTATTTTTTAAATCAAACACGTGCGAAACTCTTTCTGTGTCAGGATGAACTCCCTGGTTATTATAATAATTTTCTATAACGATACATAATAAGCCGTTTTTATTATAAAAAACATCAAACGCACTTTCATAATTTAATGGAGGCAAATCATACTCTATAAAACCGCCATCATAAGCTTTCGTATTTTCATCGACGGCGTTTAAAAATTCCTGTATATCTTTATCCAAAATTTTATTTATCTTATCTACAAAAGCACTATTCAATCTTGGCTCAACTATCGGCTTACAATAATTTATTTTTGCCCAAACCTCACCTGATTTATTTTTTTTCTCTTCAGAATAATGTTCGGATTCTATTTGAAACTCGCCGGGCTTTTTATCAATCACAATCAAATTATTATTTTTTTTATAACTTGCTCCAAAAATTTCATGCGTGTAATCTATCAATTCTAGTCCGGCAAAAGTTTTACTATTAATAATTTCTGGAACATGCTTTAAAACTTTTTTTTTCGCGTTAACAAAAATTTCTTTTTGTCCAATATTTATACCGAATCTGGTAAGTCCGCTTCGTATTTGTATATTTACGCATGGCATATCAAAATTATCAAATGTCACAAGACAATTTAAATTTTCAAATACATCTCTTACGGGAATTAAAATTTCTCCGTTTTTATTAATTCCGTTAAAAATTTTATCTTCGATTTTTATCTGACATACATTCTCAGCAAAAATATTTTTTTCAAAAAACAGACATCCTATAGCAAACAACACCAATAACACAACAAATAATTTTTTTTTAATCATAAAAAAACAACCTCCTAAAAATTTTGTCTCTTTATTTAAACTATTATTCTTCCACACAAAATTTTATTTATCAACAAAATCTTTTTTTTGCAGAAAAAAACGGCGGGGCAAGCCCACCGGTTCCGATATTTTTATATTACATACATTATCTCAGTTTTGATGCAAATCACCGTACTTTTCTTGCATATTTTACATATCTTGTTCCTGCATATCCTCATTATTACTATGATCACTAACCTGATCATCAATAGCATGATTAAGATTATCGAAATTATTTGTTTTTTCACTTTGATCTGACAATTTAATAATAAATGACAATTTATTGCAATAATAATCGAACTGCTTTACTCCTTCCCCAAAACAAACTTTAGATAACGCTGCTAGCAAAAAAAGAACTCCCGCAGTCATTGCTCCTATCTTAACAAACAAAGCACACGTTGCTGCCAAACCAAGAGCGCCACCCAGCGCCGGTGCAAATGCAATTCCACCAACCAGTAAAGCCAAACCCATTATTCCCAAAGACGCAGCTTCCAAAAATCTAGCGATTCTACTGGATCTTTGAGATACTCGAGATAAATCATGATTATCAAATACATGCAATACCGAAGCTATCATGCGTAAAGCAAAAACTGCCAAAAAAACAACCGGTATAATGTTAAATCCGCCAATTAATAACGCTTCAGCTCCAAAGGCGATACACATTAAATACAACGTAGAATCCAAGATATTATATACAACCTTCTTCAGAAAATCCGCAAACTTTGACCAAAGACAAGGAAGCTGCAGACGATCTTCAAACTTACAAAGATAATCTATGCAACCATTTATAAGAAACTTTGCACCCGCCAATATCGCAAAAATTTTAATGGAAACACCTAATCCAGCAAGTGCTCCCAAAAAAGAAGCTGAAGCCATAAATGAAGCAATACCTAGTCCTATCAAACCTAACCCTAACAAAAGAGAAGATAAAAATTTTAAAAAACCTGGTTTTCGCCAATTAAATTTAAATTTACTCTTTTTGTCCTTTGCCATATTTGCATTTTGAAGTTCTCTATTTTCATTTTCATTTTCTTCTCTTATTTTTTTTGACTGCTTCACGGCGACTTTATGAGCATACATTTTCCAAATTTCATCTAAAGCACGAAAACCAAAAACAAAAGCCAAGACAAGACAACTCAAGAATAAAGATGAGGTAACTGCTACAGAAAACGCAAAAATCAAAGAAAGTGCAGTAAAACCTAAATATAACATCAACCTCGGCAAATACATGAGAATTACTAGCAGCACTGGTGAACTTTTTTTGTTCTCAAATGCAGTATTCAAGTTGTCGTTTTCGGAGTCCGCTTCGTCACTATGTGATTCTTTTATTATTGCAGGATTTTCCTTATTTTCCATTTCCTTTACCACTTCCACTACCTCTTCTTTTGGATTTTGCAATAAATTCTCTTCCTCTTCATTTTGATTTTGATTTTGATTTTGATTTTGATTTTGATTTTGATTTTTCAATAAATCATTTGAATTTTCCACTTTCTCTACCACTTCCTCTTCCTCTTCATTTTGATTTTGATTTTTCTTTTTCTTTTTCTTTTTCTTTTTCAATAAACCATTTGAATTTTCCACTTCCAACACAGCTTTATTTTGATTTTGATTTTGATTTTTCAATAAATCATCTGAATTTTCCATTTCCTCTATCACTGCCACTTCCTCTTCATTTTTCTTTTCCAATGAACCACTTGAATTTTCCACTTCCAACACAACTCCTTTATAAACAAAAACTACAAAGAAATACATGCAACAAAATAAAAAATAAATTTAATCTTAAACTTTACAACATAAAGCAACAGTGCTTACTTACTATACTGTGCTCTTTAAATTTATCACGAATTAAATTTTTAACCGATAAAAAAAACCAGGATAAATGTACTACAAAACACATTTCAAATTCTAAGAACCCCCCATTTATTTTATTTTTTTATTTTTTTAGATCTAGCAGTTGCCAGCGCTGATTTTTATTAATTTGAAAATAGCTTATTTGTCTCATAACATTTTTCAAATTAATTTAACAATCAACTCGTTGATTGTCCGTTATGTACTAAAAAAACAAATTGTACAAATTGAAATCAAATCAGCCTATTTTTATTGTAACGAAAAAAATAACACGTGTCAAGTGTTTTAAATTATTTTTTTTCAAATTTGAGAGGGTGGGGGTAGAACATCCTAATAGGAAGAGTTTGAGAAATGTTATTAACGTTATTTTGAATTCAAATAAAAAATTAACACTTAAAAGCCGATTAAAAAAAACCTTTAAAATAATTTGAACCAAAATTAATTTTTGTGTCGGGTGTTTTTCCTATTAGATAGTGCCTACATGAGAAAAATTTAAATCAGCTACAAATACATAGGGATACAACGAAC
>CAMVHY010000021.1 GCA_947167415.1 uncultured Clostridia bacterium | reverse complement strand
AAAAAATTTCATCGCCATTCACAGATATTTTAAATATGCCAAAGGAAAATTTTATTGACACAGAAATTGATGCAGGATTTGATAAAAATACTGACGAATGGGAATTCATAATAAAATACAGTGGCGATATAAAAAAAATAATTGAAGATTTAGAGATAAAAGCGGAAATTTTAGATGATAGTTATGCGATTGTTTTGGCGCCACGAGAAAAAATAAAAACTTTGATAGATTTTAACGAAATAGAATATATAGAGCAGGCAAAACTTTTAGGGATAGTTGATCGGGGCGCGATGCTTTCTTCTTGTATTTCACCTGTAAAAAATAATTTAGGTTTGACGGGAAAAAATGTTTTGGTTGGAATAATTGACACCGGTTTAAATATAAAGCTTAAAGATTTTATTGATGATAATAATTCGAGCAGAGTTTTATTTTATTGGGATCAAACTATTGAAACTGAAGATAAAAATAAAATTCCGGACGGTTTTATAAATGGATTTGAATATTCGCGTGAAGATTTGGATTTTATTATAAAAAATGATTTGGATTTTAAAAGTAATGATTTTGATGGGCACGGAACTTTTATTGCAAATATTGCTTGTGGAAATGGAAAAACAAATGAAAATGTAATTGGTGTTGCTCCTGAAGCAAATTTAATAATCGTGAAATTAAATAATAAACGCGCGTTAACGACACAATTAATGCGAGGGATAAAATATTGCTGTGACAAAGCAAAAAAATTAAAAAAACCGATTGTGATAAATATAAGTTTTGGAACAAATAATGGCGCACATGATGGAAAAAGTTTATTTGAGTCATATATAAATCAAGTTGCACAAGAAAATATAAATTCGATTGTAGTTGCAACAGGAAACGAAGGAATTAGTGGACATCATTATAAAAATAAAATTAAACAGGGAGAATTTATTGACGTTGAATTTTTAGTAAGCGGTGGAATAAATGCGTTGTTTTTAACGCTTTGGAAATCTTTTGTCGATAAATTTTTTATAGAAATAATTGCGCCGAATGGAATTACAACAGGAAAAATAATTAATCTGAGTCAAAAAGAATTTTTGCTGGATAATATTAAAATTTATATTTTTTATGGTGAGCCAACGCCATATGATTTTGATCAGGAAATTTATTTTCAGTTTGTAAGTTTAGATAGAAATAAAAATTTATCTGAAGGCGATTGGGTTATAAAAATTTATGGCGAAAAAATTGTTGACGGAGAATTTAATATTTGGTTGCCAATAAATGAAGTTGTAACTTCGCAAACAAGATTTTTAAATCCAAATTTAGATATAACTTTGACTTTGCCATCGACAGCAGAAAATGTAATTAGTGTTGGGGGATATGATTTTAATTTAAATTCGAGTGCAAATTTTTCCGGCAGAGGATATACGCGAAATAATTTAATAAAACCGGATTTAGTTGCGCCGGCAGTTGATATATTAGTTTTAAATTCTTTTGGAGATTTAGAAAAAAATTCTGGAACGAGTTTAGCCGCGCCATTTGTAACCGGTTCTGTAGCTTTGATGATGGAATGGGGAATAATAAATAAAAATGATGTTTATTTATATGGGCAAAAAATAAAAGCATATTTAAGATTAGGAGCCAAACGTAAAAATAATATTGCTTATCCAAATAATATTTGGGGCTATGGAAGTTTATGTTTGGAACAAACTTTTGATGAGTTGCAAAAAAATAAATTTGACACGGGAAAAAATATTTTTGTGACGCAAAATAATAATGAAAATCAAGAAGAAAATCCTGTGCTGTCAGAAGATTATTTTGAAATGATTATAAAATATAATGATTATGTAGGAGATTTATTAAAAAAATCTTCGTATATAAAAAGTTGTGCTGTGTTATTTAATTCTTATGTGATAATAAATATTCCCGTTGAGAAAATAAATGATTTTTTGAGTAATGTTTATCCAAAGATAATTGCTGAGTGGCCGGAAATTTTAGCGTTACTTGACAGAAAAAATTTAGACGCCGCAGGAATTACTGCTGTGCAAAATAATTATTTAAATTTGAGAGGTTCAGGAGTTTTAATTGGTTTTATTGACACAGGAATAGATTACACGAAAAAAAATTTTATATATGAAGATGACACGAGCAAAATAATTTATATTTGGGATCAGACAATTCAAGGAAATCCGCCAAAAGATTTTTGTTATGGCACAGAATTTAATAATCAAGAAATAAATAACGCTTTAAAATCAGAAAATCCATTTGAAATTGTGCCACATCGAGATGAAATTGGGCACGGAACTTTTTTAGCGTCGATTGCTGCAAGTCGTGAGTCAGGAGAAAATATTGGAGCGGCTCCAGATTCTGATTTAATAATCGTAAAATTAAAGCCGGCAAAAAATAATATTCGGCGAGAAAAATTAATAAGCGAAGATACAATTGCTTATCAAGCTTCAGATGTTTTAACTGGAATAGAATATTTATATAGAAAATCAGTAGAACTTGAGCGACCGATTGCAATTTGTATTGGATTAGGAACAAATGACGGATCACATTTTGGTGAGTCAATTTTTGAAGAATATATAACCGGAATTGCAAAGCAAAAAGGAATTGTTTTATGTATTGCAAGTGGAAACGAAGGAAACGCAGCGCATCATGTTCAAGGAAAATTATTAAATACTGGAGACAAAGAAGAAATAGAAATAAATGTTGGGGAGAATAATAAAGGATTTTTATTGCAAGTCTGGAATTTTCCACCGAATAAAATTTCGTTGTCTGTAATTTCTCCAACAGGAGAATATGTTGATAGAATCCCGGCAAGAAATAATTTTTATATAACTATTAAGTTAGGTTTAGAAAATACTTTTATAGGCATTGGCTATGAATCTTTTAAAAACAGTGAAATTAGTCAGCAGGCATTTATAAAATTTATTAATCCAACAGCTGGAATTTGGAAAATAATTTTATATGGGGATATAATTTCTGATGGAATGTATTATGCTTGGTTGCCAGTAACAGGATTAATTGATCAAGATACTTTTTTTTTAGATGCAAGTTCTGAAGCAACGATTACATCGCCTGCGACAACGTCAGGAATTATTTCTGTTGGAGCATATGATACGAGCAATAATAATTTATATATTTCTGGAAGTCGTGGGCCAAAACAAATTTATAAAACTGCACCAGCATTTGTTGCACCGGGTGTAAATGTTTTTGACGGGGAAAAAATTATGTCAGGGACAAGTGTTTCTTGTGCGATTGCAACAGGAGCTGCAGCATTATTATTAGAATGGGGAATAGTTAAATCTAATTTACCTTCGATGAATACGATTATGGCATGGAGTTATTTGATTCAAGGTTGTGTTCAGCAATCAGGATTTAATTATCCGAATAATCAGTGGGGATATGGGAAATTAAATTTATTAAATACGTTTGAATCGTTAAAATTGGCACCTGTAAATATAAATAATAATTAAAAGGGGAAAATTTATGTTTGAGCTGGATAAATATAAAAATATTTATATGATTGGAATTGGTGGAATAAGTATGAGTTCGATCGCAAAATATTTTTGTTTGATGGGATTTAATGTAAGCGGTTCGGATAGAGATATGAGTGAAGTTATAAATGATTTGAGAAAAGAAAATATAAAAGTAAATATTGGTCATGATAAAAAAAATATAACGCAAGATATAGATTTAATTATTTATACGGCGGCTATTCATGAAGATAATGAAGAATTGGTTCGAGCAAAAGAATTAAATATAAAAATTATTTCGCGAGCAGAAGTTTTAGGTTTAATCATGCAAAGATATAAATATTCTGTAGCGGTTTCAGGAAGTCATGGAAAAACGACTGTGACAGCAATGATTTCGCAAATTTTAATCGAAGCAAAAAAAAATCCAACGGTTTTTTTAGGAGGAGTTTTAAATTTTTTAGAAGAAAAAAATTTTGTTATGGGAAAAAGTGATTATTTTGTAATTGAAGCGTGTGAATATTGTGATAGCTTTTTGAATTTTGAGCCGTTTGTTGGAGTAATAAATAATATTGATTGGGATCATGTGGATTATTTTAAAGATTTTAATATGCTAAAAGAATCGTTTAAAAAATTTGCTTTGAATGTGAAAAGAGATGGTTTGATTGTAATAAATAATAAAAATAAAGATTTGGTTAAAGATATTGATAGAGAAAAAAAATTTTTTGGAGAAGATGAAAAAAATGTTTGGCATGCAGAAAATATAATTTGGGATGATAATCAGTGTGCAAAATTTTCGGCTGTAAAAAATAATTTGGTAATAAAAGATATTAAATTAAAAGTTCCGGGTTATTATAACGTTTTAAATGCGTTGAGTGCGATTGGAGTAGTTGAGAAATTAAAAATAGATTTTGATGTAATAAAAAAGGCGTTGGAAAATTTTTGTGGTGTGGAAAGAAGATTTGAATTTAAAGGAATTTATAACGGAGCAAAAATTTTTGATGATTATGCGCATCATCCAAATGAATTAAAAGAATTAGTTTTAATGGCAAAAAAGATAAAGCATAATAATTTATATTTAGTTTTTCAATCGCACACTTATTCGCGGACAAAAAAGTTTTTTAATGAGTTTGCGGAGATTTTAAGTAAATGTGAAAATGTGATTTTGGTTGATATATATTCAGCACGCGAAAAAAATATTTTTGGAATAAGTATTAAAGATTTGGTTGATGAAATAAATAAAATTAGAGGAAATGCAGTTTATTTTGATTCGTTTGATAAAGCGAGTGAGTTTTTGAAAAAAAATATTGGGAAAGATGATTTAGTTTTAACGGTTGGAGCTGGAGATGTTTATAAAATTGGAGAAAAGATTTTGAGCTGAAAATAAAATTAAAAATAAATTTTTTGAAGCAAAAAAAGATTGGGATTTTTATCTCAATCTTTTTTTATGAAAAAAAATTAAAAAGTACTTGACAAACAAGAAAAGTAATATAAACTAAAAATCGGAAGTCAATTTGCTTTTGCATTTTGATTTCAATAAAAAAAATTTTTAGGAGTTGTTTTTTTATGAATCAAAGTAGTAACACCAACAACAACAATTTTTTTAGAGATTATTTAACTATCCTGTCTAGCCCAGAGATGTTGTATTTTGGAACAAATATGTTATTGCAACATCCAGAACTATGTAACACTGGATTAAATATGATGAATCAATATCCGGATATTACTATGGATTGGATACACACTCAGTCAAATTTGATTCAAACAGCAAATCGAAGTACAAATTTAGCTCGCGAAAAAGAAGTTCTTGCTAAGCAAAACCAGGAATTACATGAAGAAAATACAAAGTTGAAAATGGACTTAAGCAATGCCAACAAAAAAATTACAGATTTGGAAAACAAAAACAATGCAACGAATCCAGCTAATTTCAAAATATCTAGTATTCATCATAGCATATTAGCGAAATTAAATAAGCTGAAAAATGAATCCGATCAAAGTCAGGAACAGAAACCAGTCTTGGCAACAAATAATGTTAATCAAATATAGGATTAATTTATAAATATTTTTCCGTGTGATAGAAATTTTTTATTTTGAATTCAAATGAAAAAGATTGGGATTCTCATCTCAATCTTTTTTTTATGAAAAAAATTAAAAAGTACTTGACAAACAAAAAAAGTAATATAAACTAAAAGTCGAAAGTCAATTTGCTTTTGCATTTTGACTTTTAATTAAAAATCAAATTAAAAATAAAAGTGAGTGATATGGTATAGATAAAAATGAAATCAATCTTGTCGTATGGACATGCAGATACCCAACATAGGCGCGCCTTCGTTGTCAGGCTCTCTTTAGAACGTCTGATGCTTTGCTTTTGATTATTTGTCTTAAAGAAAAAAATAATAGCGTTTGGCAGTTGTGCCATTTTTTGTCCATATACTAAATCTCATATAAATTGTGTGCCAGTTTCCATATCTTTTTGCTAATGCCCTCCATTTGTAACCATTCTCTATTATGTAAAATATTGCATACATGAATTTGTAGTTTGATATCTTCGCCGGTTTTCTTGCTATCGGCATTAATCCCTCTAGCCTTTTATGTTGTCTTTTTGTAAATCCCATATCTCCATCTTATCACTTTTTTCTTTTTGATAAATCTATTTTTATTTTATGTGAACGCCATCTAGACTTGATTCTATTTTTATTTCTACTATTTCACTTACTTTTATTTTTGATTTGATTTTTACATGAACGTTGCCTAGTTTTTACAGAAAAATCACAGGGACTTAATAATGCATTAAATAAACTTGTAAATATAATTTATAAGAAAGTTATTAAGTCAGAAAATAAATTTTAGGAACATAATAATTTTAAGTGCAACAAGATTGTGTAGTACTTACGCAGATCAAAATGAAGTCATAATTTTATTTTAGTTTAAAAATATAAGTGTATAAAAGATGATTTTTATGAAGCTACATATTTTTTTAACGTGTAAGTTGTTTTGGTTTGAGCCATAATTTTATTGTTTGTATGACATTTGATTTTTGGAGGACGTCTGGTTTTTTGTTATTGTTTACATAACACATTGTGGTGGATATTATTTTTTGTTAGGCGTTTTTTTGGGAGGGAAAAAATTTATGGATAGAAATTTTTTTTGTGCCAAAAAATTTGTTGGAGAACGAGCTTTATTTATGTCACATGATTTAGATTTACAAAATTGTATTTTTGCTGATGGCGAATCACATTTAAAAGAAAGTAAAAATATTTTATTAAATAGATCTTGTTTTCAATGGAAATATCCTTTGTGGTATTGCGATAGTATTCACGGAGAAGATTGTATTTTTTTTGAAATGGCGCGCGCAGGAATTTGGTATAGCAAAAATATTTTTTTAAAAAACTGTTTATATGAAGCGCCAAAAGGATTTAGAAAAAGCATGAATATAAAACTTGAAAATATAGATTTTAAAAATGCATTGGAAACGCTTTGGAATTGTAAAAATATTGTTATGAAAAATATTTTTGCGTGCGGAGATTATTTTTGTATGAATAGCCAAAATATAAAAATTAAAAATCTTAATTTGGCTGGGAATTATGGTTTTGATGGATGCGATGATTTAGAAATTTATGATTCGAAAATATTGTCAAAGGATGTTTTTTGGAATTGTAAAAACGTAAAGGTTTTTAATAGTTATATTAGCGGAGAATATTTAGCTTGGAATTCGGAAAATGTTTATTTTGAAAATTGTATTATGGAAAGCCATCAGGGTTTTTGTTATGCAAAAAATTTGGTTTTAAAAAACTGTAGATTATTAAATACTGATTTGGCATTTGAATATTCTGATGTGAATGCAGAAATTGTTGGAGAAATAAAAAGCGTTAAAAATCCAGCAAGTGGAATTATAAAAGCGGATTTTATAAATAATTTGATATTGGAAAAAGATAAAGTGGATTTAAATAAAATAAAAATTATTTTTGGGGATAATAAAAAAAATGTTTGAGAATATTAAATTTGATTTTGATGAAATTATTGATCGGCGTAATAAAAATTTTTTGAAATGGAATGTAAAAGAAAATGAATTGCCAATGTGGGTTGCAGATATGGATTTTAAAAGTTCGCCGAGTATTATTGAAGGAATTAAAAAAAAAGCAGAAGATGGAATTTTTGGATATGGAAATATTTGTGATGAATGGTATGAAGCTTATATAAAATGGTGGAAAAAAAGGCATGGTGTGAATATAAAAAAAGAATGGCTGATATTTTCGAATGGAGTAATTCCGAGCATTTCGAGCATTATTAGAAAATTAAGTTCACCCGGAGAAAATATTTTGCTGCAAACACCTGTTTATAATATTTTTTTTAATTGTATTTTAAATAACGGAAGAAATGCGATTGAAAATAAATTGATATATAAAGAAAATAATTATTTTATTGATTGGGATGATCTTGAAAAAAAATTAAAAGATAAGCAGACAGTAATGATGATTTTATGTAATCCACATAATCCAATCGGAAAAATTTGGGCTGAAAAGGATTTGATTAAAATTGGAGAATTATGTGATAAATATGATGTAATTTTATTGTCAGACGAGATTCATTGCGATTTAGTTGATTTAGATTGTGAATATAATTCTGTTATGAAGCTAAAGAATATTTTTAAAAAAATTGGCGTTGCTTTAATTTCGCCGACAAAAACTTTTAATATTGCCGGTTTGCACACTTCTGCTGTTGTTGTTGAAAACGATTTTTTAAGATATAAAATTTGGCGCGGATTAAATACAGATGAAGTTGCAGAACCAAATATTTTTGCCGTTGACGCGGTAATAAATGCATTTGATTTAATTAGTGAAAAATGGCTTGATAGTGCTAGAAAATATATTTTTGAGAATAAAAAAATCGCCGGTGAGTTTATAAAAAATGAAATCCCGGAGATTTCTTTAATTAAATCACAAGCAACTTATTTAGTATGGCTGGATTGTGGAAAAATTTTATGTGCGAGAAATAAAAATAATAATTTGTGTGAGTTTATTAGAAATACAAGCGGATTATGTTTGTCGGATGGGAAAATTTTTCGTGGGAATGGCGAAAATTTTTTGAGAATGAATGTTGCATGCCCAAAAAAAATTTTGCTGGATGGTTTAAATAGATTAAAAAAAAGTATTTTTGAATATATGAGTTGATTTGTATGAAAAGATAAAATTTGGGATTAATATTTTTGTGGCGCAATAATTTTTTTATTCGTGCGTTTTTCGTGCTTTAAAATAAATATTGTTCAGACAAAATATTTATCGTAGCAAATAACTCCCAAAAAAATATTTTTCGCTTTTAAATAAAAAAATCGTGAATTAATATTTATTCACGGTTTTTTTTTTCTTTTACAATTAGTTTTATACGGGCAGTTTTTACATCCTGAACATTTAATTTTTTTGATGTAACCATAAAGCCCTAAACACAGCAAAATAATTATTACCAAATTCATATTCTATCCGTCCCTCTACGTTCAACGTCAAATACTTAATAGCAATACTTGTTCGTTGAGTATCAATGTTTTTAAAAATCGACACAAGCATAGTGTGATTTAATATCAAAAAATTTAAAATATGACTTTATAATTCTATAATACAAATTATACATTGCGTAAATTACAAGATCATTTTATCATCAAAAAGAACATATGGCAAGCGTTTTTAAGTATTTTTTTAGAAATTTTGACTGATGGGAAAAATGTGTTTTACTGTCCTTTATGTACAAAAAAATCCAAGCTTATTAAAAAAATAAACTTGGATTTAATTTTTGGTTTTTTATGATAAACATTGTACTTATATTTTACTGTTACTTTATCCCTCGTATCCGCTTTTCTCGAAATTGAGACTATCATCTAATTTTAAGTTGTGGTCCTTGTTTTTGCCTTTTTCTATATTATTATAAGCCTTGTCTCCTTCTTCTGGCATAACTGAATTTATGCAACAACAACATCCTTTTCCTTTGCAACGTTGTATTACACAATACACAAAACAAAGAAAAGCAAAAGCAAGAGATGGTGCTACAAAAGGCGCAATAGTTGCTAAAGAAACAACTTTAAAAGCAATTAAAAAAGCAAAAGTCACAGTTGCAACCAATCCGCTAGCATATATAAATCTCGGATATAAATTTTTAACTTTATTCCCGCAATACATACCTAAAACCCATAATACACCTGACATTGCAATGTGTATCGCTAAAGATAAAGCAAACGTTAAATTTATAACATTCAAAAGTCCCAATGTTAACCAAAGAGCAAATAGTACTCCATGTAAAATCAGTACAATCACGTTTCCTGATATTTTCGATTTCTTCGCATCCGCAAGTTGATTCTTTAATGTCGACTCATACGCATCGCTAAGTAGATTTTCGTTGTTAATTGTGTTCTCAGATGACCCTGCTTTCACATTAGTAGTATTATCATTTTGTAATTTATCATCACCAGCCGATAGACTCTTTGATATCTCCATCATTGTATACAGGCCAATAAACATAAAGAGACTCAGAAATCCAGGCCATAACGCAGACCACGCTCCCGTACACCCCAAATAAAACGCTGCCATACCGAATCCTAAGACTCCTAACGTAAGTAGTACACATAGTACACACAGCAAACGTACACCAAACAGCGCACGTTTCGGATTCTTGCTATTAAACAACATGATTTTTATCCTCCCTATAAAATAAAAACTTAAAACGACAATTTTGCAGCTATACAATATGATCTAGCCAGTATCAGCTGCAAAATTATTTTATCATACAAAATAACGTGTATCAAGTCTTTTTAAGTATTTTTTTTGAAATAAGTATTTTTTTTGAAATTTGAGGGGAGAGCATCTTAACCAGAGAGATTAAAGAGATTTTGTTTTTAAAAAAGGTAAAAATAAAACTCCAAAGGCTAAAATATTTTTGGTTTCATATCATCTTTTTCAAATTTATATTTTTATTTTAACAAGATTTTCGTGTTAACTCAACAAAAATTTTTATAGTGTGTAAAATAGTCAGTTTAAGCAAAAAAAATCTGCCAAAAAATAAATGGCAGATCACGTAAACATACTCCAATTTAAAATCTATATCCTCGACATACAAAAGCCAACAGTTTTATAACTAAAAATCTAAAAGTTAATTGTCTTGTTCATCATATTTAATTTCTCGTTTTTCCAATTCATTTTCAATTCGCTTCTTGAAACAAAAATCAACTTTTAATATTTTCATTGCTTTATCAAGAGACATATTGGCGCCTGAGACTAAACTAATTACATCTTCTATTTTGCTTTTAAGCTCACCTTCCTTAATTCCTTCTTCTTTACCTTTTTTCATCCCTTCTTTAAGCCCCTCTTCTTTGCCTTTTCTTATTCCTTCCTTAATACCTTCTTTCTTGCCTTTTTTAATCCCTTTTTTTATGCCTTCTTCGAGCATGTATTTTTCTCTTGCCATGTTATCCATTTTATTTTTTTGTTCGGCACGATAAGCTTCTCTTGCTTCATTGCTCATACTTATATTTCGTAGAGTATTAACTGCTTT
>CAMVHY010000020.1 GCA_947167415.1 uncultured Clostridia bacterium | reverse complement strand
ATTCTTTCTTCTTCTTCTCTTTCTAATCTTTCTTTTTCTAATCTTTCTTGTTCTTTTCTTTCTTTTTCTTCAACTTCTTCAATGATGATTTTATTTTTAATGTCAATTTCTTTTATGTTTGTAAGGTTTGCGTGAAAATTATTTTCAGTCGCCCCAACATTACCTCCAACACTACTATTTGTATTTTTAGTTTTATCCTTATTTTTGTTATTTATTTTAATTTGATTATCGATTTTACTTTCGTTTTGCTCATCAAGTAAAAATTTACCTTTAAGTGTAAAAGAATGTTTTCTTTTACTTGTTTTTTTATTATTAATATTTTTCTTCTCATCTTCAGTCTTTTTATTTTGATCGAAAAACTTTCTAATTGAATCAAAAATTTTCTTTTGTTTTTCTCCGACGTTGCTTTGTTTTTGTTTGTTGTCAATATTGTTGTTATCTTCACCAATTTTGTTTTCACTCTGTTTTGCATTACCTTGTTTACCATTTATCCCTTTTTCAAATAGATTACCATTATTAATTTCAACTTTCTCTGTGGTGAATTTGTTGGCTTTTTCTCCATTGCCACCAATATCATCGTTTTTATTCATTTGATTACCTTCAATATGCTTATGCTTTATTGTATTTGTTTCAACTTTATTTTGACCGTTTTCTTTTTTGTCACCATTCTTTTTATCCAGCACAAATTTTATTTTTGTTGGCTTTGTTGGCTTTTTCTTTTTGATAACAATTATTTCATTTCGCATCATTTCTTCATATTTATTTTTATCAAACTCATTTCCCTGGATATTTGTATCAATATTTATTTTATTTATATTGTCCTTGCCATTGTTTATCTCATCTTTAAGCTCATTACTATTTAAATTTTTTTCAATTTGGTTTTTTTTAGTTATATCATTTTCCAGTTGTTTATTGTTGTTTAAATCGAGATCATTTTCGATTTTATTCACATTAGGATCAATCTTCTCTTTTTCACTTGTGTTGTCGTTAACTTCAATGTTTTCTACCTTCGTTTGTTCTTTCTTGTCGTTTTTGATTTGCTCTTTTTTATACTCATCAAATTCTTTTATTTTTTTCTCATCCGATAAACTTTTTGTTAAAGCGAAAAATACTGTTTTGTCATTTGTATTTTTGCGCAACCAAACAAACATAGCAGTCTGATCTAAAATTATATCCAGTTTACTTTCTTTTCCATTCTCCTCTTTAATCAAATTCTTGTTATCTAACAATTTATCTTCATTGTCTTTCTCATTTATGACATTTATGGCATTAACTATATTTTGATTTTTTTCTTCTTTAACTTTCTCATCCTCTCTCTGGTTTTCTTTATTTTGTGCCAAAATTTCATTGCTACACAAAAGATATGCACAATCTTCAAATTTTAATTTGGACACATCATTAATTAACTGGCCGATTTTATTTACATATTCTTCGCTTAAAAGCTTTTCAACAAAATCTTTAAATTTCTTGGTGTCAACAATTTTTTTCAGTAAATTAATTAATTTATCGGTTGTTTTTTTCTTTTTATTTATATTTTTATCATTGGCAAAAATCTCTGTATCATAATCCAAAGCTTTGCTTAAAGTAATTAAACCCATGAAAGAATTTATCACGCTATATATTATCTTTTTTGACTGCACAGAATCTTTTTCGATATTTAAATTTCCAAAATCAAATACACCTACCAATTCTAACAACAATAAGAGTAAATTGCTATCTTTATCATTTTCATCGTTAATACAGTCCAAAACAAAATCAAAAATTGCTGAGGCAGTCGTATTATATTCCCCATTTTTACCTATATTTTGAGCAACCGTCTGAATTTTAGAAATAAGACCATAAACAGAACCCAATTTTTTCAACAGTGCCGAAGCTATTTTTTGTGACACTGCATCTATTTTATCTTGTGGTATGTTGCATCGACGTTTTTCATTTATTAAATTTTCATCTTCGATTAAATTTTCGTCTTCACCCTTTTCATCCTTAAACGACTTACCAAAAAACTTATTCAAATTCTCAACAACTTTTTTAATTCCTTGCTGAATAAAATTACTTATTATTAATTCATTCATGTGTTGCAGTTTCTCATTGTATACAAGCTTTGAATTAAATTTGTCGCCGTTGTTTTCGTTTTTGTTTTTATCTTTGGATTTAAATAATTCCCCGGTTTCTTTTGTAACGTCTTGTTTTGTTATAAACAAATCTAACACTTTACTTCCGAGATTTATAAGATCTACAACTGTGTTCAAATAATTGCTTTCAAAATCAGACAAAAATTGATTTAAATTAAACTTTTTATCAGACAAGAACCAAAAAATGCCAATCACAGGATTTTTTAGATCAGGTGAATTATTATTTATTATTTTATTTAGTTCAGATATTTTTTTCATAACGTTATGTCTTTTTATATCGTCAAAAATTTGTGTATCTAAATTAAATTTTTCATTAATTTGGTCTTTCTTAAGGTTTCCGTTGTAATTGTTAACTGCACCACTTATTTGGGCTGGCAAAATTTCTCTATAGCTTAAAATTTTCTTCGGTGCTTTTTTGTTTTTCTCTTCCTTTGGTGCATTTTCTGGTTTTTCTTGCGTGTTTTTTACATCTGATACCTTGTCTTTTGTTTCTTCTATTTTTTCTGCTGATTCTTTCGATGACTGGAAAAAATCTGTAATTTTTTTTTTTCGTGTAATCAAATTCGACGTTAGTCTCCATCCCTGTATGAGAGTTTCCGTTATGTTGCTGAAGGCAAACTTCGTAATGCTATCCCATATTTCATCACAAGGAAACAAAAAATCTTTTACGATATTAAACTGCTCAAATAAACATTTAATTAGATTATACCTATTGTTTTTGTCATCTTCTGAATCTGAAGGAAAACTTTTTTCTACAATATCAATCAATTCCATAATATCTTTATATTTTACTTTAGATTTCGTAGGCTCTAGCGACAATTTTACTTGTCCCAAGATAGTCATTCTTATCAAAGATTCTAATATGAGCTTCTTTTTTTCATCTTCATTTTTATTTTTATCTTTATCAATAATCATATTAACAGCGTTTTCTCTTAAAAAATCGGATTTATAAACATTTATCATTTGATTTACTGTATTAAAATATTTGCCTTGGGCAGTTTTATTTTTTTTACTATCTACTATCGCAGAAACGTTAGATAACTTGCCCAGTAATTCATTTCGTTTTTTCAAATCTTCTGCTTCCAGTTTTGACGAAATCGTGTTTTTTTCACCTTCAGATAACAAAGTAAATTCTCCATCTATTTTGTTAAACAACGACATAAAAACATTGCTGTCAATATTTTGCCCTTTAAGCAATTCAAATAAATATTTAATCAATTTATATCGATTGTTGTTATTTGCTTCTTTGTCATCTTTGTTACTTGAAGGAAAGTATTGTTCTATAGTTCCAATCAACTTTTGAATTTCGTTCGATGTAACTACAGACTTATTTGGATCTAATGAAAATTTTTTGTGCCCATCAATGACTACTCTAATCAAAAACTCTAATTCACTGCACACACTATCTTTATCATTAATTTTATTTAGAGTATCTTGATTCATTACCTGTGTCTCAACGAACAAACAAGTATTTTGAGCATTTCTTAAACCTTTATCAACTTTGAGAAAGTTTTCAAATAATGTGTTACGTAATTCACCGCGTTTACTAAAATTATTACGGTTAAACTTATTTTTATTATCAAACAAAGGATAACATTTATCTATCGCACAAAACAACCATTGAAAAATCTCGCTATTAATATTTTTATTTACAATCTCAACATTTTTTTTGCTCTCCAATTTTTTGTTCTTTGATTCTTCTTTTTTATTTAATGCATTTTTCTTTTGATCTTGGTCCTGTGAATTTTTATTTTCATCTTTTTTCTCTTCGCATTTTACCAAATCAAGCAAATGCTCAAGTTTGTGAGTTGCCTGATTTGTCTCTTGAGCATTTGCTAATTCTTTTGCCACCGAATTGATGACACCAAGATAACTGCTTGTTGGATCTTTTGTGGTATCTCCTCGAAGCAACTTAAGTAAATTCTTAAAATTGCTCGTGTTAATCGATGGGACGACCAAAATAAAGGCTTGAGAAACTTTTTCATATGCACTTTTGAATTTTTTTGATAAAGCAAAACTACACACTGAATTTAAAGCACCCGATAGGTAAAATATACCACATTCCGTATCACATTCCGTATCACATTCCGTTTTAATTTCATTGATCAGTTTAGATAAGTTTTTCATTGCTGCTTCTGCCATATTCCAACAGATGTCGCTGTATTTATATGTGATTTTACTTGCTTCATGAAATAAATTTGTCAATAACTCAGATTTATCTTTAGGGTTTAACTTAGATTCGATTATTTCTTCAGGAAGCGATCTTAATTTTTGCAAATTTTGTTTATCATTTTGTAGAATGTTCTCGCTCGTGTATTGATTAATTTGCTCCACTAAATTGCTTTTTTCATAATTATCCGGAGTAAAAGATATCGAATTAAAAAACTCTTTGCTTGTTTTGGGATCGAATTTATATTTAAGTAACGCTTCATAATACGACAATTTCAATTCATTGAGAGCTTCGATTTTCGTTTCTTTTGTTTCTTCGTTTATATTTATAGAATTATCGTCTACAATTATAGAACCATAACTTGAAATTTCTTGAGTATTGTCTCCTTCATTTTTTGCTTTCAAAACAAACTTTAAATTATGTTTTTTAATATCTTCCGCATTGATTTTCGAGTATAACATTTGCATAAACAGAGAACTTATTATGGGCATATGCTCCCATGTCTTTTTATCAAATATATTTCGTATATGACTCTCTGTATTTTTTAATACCCCATCATATTTGAAACTATCATTATTCCCAATAAAACCAGATTTCATAAAAATCATTTCAAACAGCAAGCAATAATTTTGTTTTTTTGCATCTTCACTTCCAGAATTTTTGTTTATAAAACCAAAAATCGTATCACAAAAATTTTGATGATCAAATGGATTTGTACTTTTGCCTTTTTTAAACAATCCTCCTTTTTGTAATTTGCACTCCGTTCCGAAAACATTTTTAACGATATCTGGAAATCTAAAACAAAAATTAGTAACGCCGCCTTTAATTTCTGACACTTTAACTTTATCCAACAACTCAATAAATTTTTTTATTTTGTCATCTATGTCAGTTATCTCTTTCCCTTTTTGATCTTTAAAACCGTCTTTTGTAATCCAAGTTTTATTATAACTATTCCAACCTTCTGGCAATTTTACTCTTTCTTCTTTTTTCAAATCTTCCATTTTTAAATCCTCCTTTAATATCCAAACAACGAATTAAATAAAATAAACATGCTAAACAAAAATAAAATTCACTCAATGCTACATTTTTATTATAAAACAAAAAAATATTATTTGTCAAGTCTTTTTAAGTCTTTTTTTTGAAATTTGAGTGGAGGGTAGAGCTTCTTAACAAGAAAAGTGTGAGCAAATTTGATTTTAAATTAGAAAACAAACACGCCCATAAGACTTAAACTTAAAAAAATTTTGCTGTCAAAATAAAAAAAGCAATCTTATCTGAGAATGCTTTTTCATGATATAAATTTTTCTCGCTACCATAATTAAAATTTAATCCTAAAACATTTTTTTGCCAAGCAATTTCAATGCCAAGTTATTATTTTCGCGTGCTCGTATTTTTAACTCATCATTATAAATTTTAATTTGCTGACTAATTTTATTTTTTTCTTTCAAAATTTTATCAACAAAATTTTTTAACTGCGTCAAATTGATTTCTTTTACGTCAACATAATAAGACAAATTTATTTCATCCATTATCCCTTTTACTTTCGGATCATAGATCAAACCCAAAATCGGAGTTGCTGTTTTTATTGCATAAATTATCGTATGTAAACGCATCGCTAAAATAAATTCTGCCTTTGCTATTAAACTTATTAAATCGCCGGTAAAATAATTAACTCCCAAAAATTTTATTTGCTCCCGATTTTTCATCAACCCAATTATTTTTTTCGTAATATCAAAATCTTTTTTAGGCTGCATGGGAACAAATACCGGAATCAAATCATATTTTTTAAAAATAAAATCTGCCAAAACCGCCATATTTTTTTCAAAATGCTCGCCATTATGTTTCCAAGCTCTAACCGAAACAACAAAAAACTTTTTTTTTATATCAAACTTTTCTAAAACATTTCTTTTATTAAAATCAAAATTTAAACCAAAAACTGCATCAGCCGTAACTGTTATAACCGGTTTTTCTACGCCAATTTTTTTTAATATCTCAAACGAATTTTTGTCTCTCAACGTAATCAAATCAACGCGATTTAAAATTTTTTTTACATGCGATATATTATTTTTTTTTAAAACAGGCCCTATCCCATTTGCATAAAGCATGACGCTAATATTATTTTTTATCGCGCAATTTATTATCCATAAATAATATTTTAACGAATGTGTACTCGTAACATCTTGAATTAAACTTCCTCCGCCACTTATTAATAATTTTGCTTGCTTTATATATTTATTTATCAAAAAAAAATTATATCTATAAACCGCGTCCACACCATAAATTTTTGACGTCTCCAATGGCTTCTTCGACAAAACCATAATTTTTATATCTGGCCTGCTTTTTTTTAAATTATCAACTATCGATTTTAAAACCATATCATCGCCATTATTATTAAATCCATAATATCCAGAAATAATTACATCCCATTTTTTTTTCTCATATCTTAACTCTTCATAAATTTCCAACGCATCATTTGCCATTCTATCAACCGAATAATATTTATTAACAACATCAAAACAATAATTTCCCAACTCATCCAATTTTTTTTCGTCTAAACTCAATAATTTTTTTATATCACGCAATAATTTTTCACTATCAACTTTTTCACATTCTCTACAACAAAAATTAGTCTCAATAGCTTTTTCTAATTTACTTTCATCAAAAATTCCTATATAACCTTCGTTTCCGGCTAAAATAATTGCCTTTTTCGTAGCCATTGCTTCCAATGCTGCACGACTTACTCCAATAAAAATTTTTCCAAGTGCCAAAAATTTATTTATGTCAACTCTCGCTCCAGTCAAATAAATTATTTTCTCGCCAATACTTTTATTTATCATCTCAGCTTTATTTTTTATATTTATTTCATCATTACCGCCGCCAACAATTATTATCCTCAAATCTTTATCAAACTCATATAAATCTTTTGCTATCTCCAAAATTTTATGTGCGCACAAACTTCTGTCATTATCCAATCTACTTACATAAACCAAATATTTTTTATCTTTTAACTCAAATTCTTTCACAATATCATCATAATCTATCTCACAACAAAATTTATTTACATCAATACCATTAATAGTCACTTTTATATTTTTTTCATCAAGTTTATAATTATCAATCAAATATTTTTTTATATCATCACTAACCGCAAGAGTTTTTTCGCCCCAATTACTTAATTTATTTAGCAAAAACGAAGTCTTAAAAATCCAATGCGCCGTCGTAACGAACCTAAATCCTAATTTTTTTTTTAATAAGCCACATAAAAAAGCTGGTATTCTAGCGTGCGCATGTACCAACTTAATTTTATTTTTAATAATTATTTTTTCTAACCCAAAATAAGCTTTACACATATTAAATAAATTTTTATTATGCAAAGGCAATTTAAAATGCTTAATCTCTGCTTCTTCCAATTCTTTTACATAAACACCACCATTCGAAACAACAAAAATTTCATACCCCATGCTTTTCAATTTTTTGCATAACTCAACTACATGTGTTTCTGCGCCACCAATTCCTAAACTCATTAATGCCATTAAAATTTTCATAACTAAACCAAATCCCTAATCTATAATTTTTTCTATTTTACCATCTACATCTGCATATTTAGTCAAGATATAAATATCAGATCCTGCTTTTAATTCATAATTTCCCTCTGCTAAATAGGCTTTATCATCAATTACACCATTCGATTCAATATCCAAAAAAATATTTACTCGCTCTGGCTTTTTCGCCTTTTTCATTTTGCCATTAATATCTTTTACATATCCAAAACAATCTTTTACAAAAACTTTTTTTATAACTCCTAAATAATTTTTGCTTTTCGAATCAAATACTTTTAAGCCTTTTTTATAAAACTTGCTCGAAGAATCTTTGACATCATTTATTTTTACTTCAAAATTAATCAAACCAAAATCATGTTTCATATTTACTTTACTAAATTTAAATTTATAAACCGTCCCTAAAAAAACAAAAATAATAATAACAATAACCATCAAATCAAAAATATTTATCTTTCCAAATATTTTTCCGTCTTCATCAATAATTTTTTTCAAATTAATCCTCACCTATTTTTTATTCATCAATATCCATATCAATTATATAACCTACAATCACATATCCCTTTGATTTTAAAAACATCGGCTTCCCAATTCTAATTTCTCTTTCACCAACACAAATTTTATCCTTACCAATATCAGCTCGACATTTAACTTTTACTTTTAAATTAATTTTATCTTCCAACTCAGACAAAACATAAATTCCATTTATATTATCATCAACAATTATTTTTGCCGGCTCACTTTTAATATCACATATTTCGCCATAATAACTTCCATAAACAGAATCATAAATTTTATCCCCGATATCAATTTTATTATCATCCAAAAAATTTTTATCCAATTCCTTTGCTTCGACCACAAAACAAAAATCAGACATATTATTTTTTAAACCAACTTTTTTATTCAGCTTAAAAAAAACAAAACATCCTATCAAAATAAAAATTAATAATACACAAAAATCAAACCCATTAAACAATTTTTTTTTGCTTTTCACAAGATCTTTTTTATTTTCATCTTTTTCCGACATATTTAAATACCAACCAACCTTTCATAAATTTTCACTGTTTTATCAGTCATTTCTTGAGCCGAAAAATTATTTTTTATTAATTTTAAAGCTTCATGCCCAATTTTTTCTCGCAAATCATTATTATCAAACAAAAGCTTCATTGCTTTAAACAAATCATCCACATTTTTTTTTGCTACTAATATACCATTTTTTTTATCAACAATAATTTCTGAAGGCCCTCCACATTTTGTAGCAATGCAAGCGCAACCCAAACTCATCGCTTCTAATAAAGCCAAAGGCAACGCTTCTTGAATCGACGGCAAAACAAAAACATCAAATAAATTTACCGCCTCTTCAACATTATTTATAAAACCGCAAAAAATTATTTTCTTCTCCAAACACAACTCATGCACATAATTTTCAAGATTATTTTTTAAACTACCATCTCCAAAAATTAAAAACTTCGCGCTTTTATTATAACTCAAAAATTTATTTGCAGCCTCTATAAAATATTTGATTCCTTTGACTTCTTCCAACCTTGCAACGACTCCAAAAACAAATTCATTTCCAATTTTATACTTATGCCTCAAAAATTTTTTTTCCATTTCAGAATAAATTCTTAACGGCATAATTCCATTACGTACTATATTTACTTTTTTTGCATTAATACCCGTTGTAATTATCGAATGAGAAGCCTCTTGAGAAACTGCAATTGCCGCATCGCAAAAATAATTATTTATCAGCTTTAAAAAAAAATTAGTTTTTTGATATCCAATCCAATGTCTTGTATATACAACTTTTATCTTTAATATTTTAGCAGCAATTCTCGCAGATAAACTCGCATGTGTATGTACTACATCAGGCTTTTCCGACTTAAATATTTTTGCTAACTTTTTTATTAAACCAAAATCAAAAGAAACTTCTCCCAAATTATCTATTTCAAATATCTTATAATCCATCATTTTTATATAAGACTTAAGCTGGCTATCTTTTGGAATAATTATTTTGCAATCAATTTTATTTCTATCAAAGCAACTTAACAAATTTAAAACAACTTTTCCAGCTCCTCCAATATTAGAATCAGAAATGACTTGTATAACTTTTATTTTTTTTATTTTAAACACCGCCTAAACAAAATTTTATTTATCATAAATAACATAAATAAAATATACACATCAAATTCTAATTTCCAAAACAAAAAAACACATCATTTCAGATGTGCTATTGAATTTTTGGTTCATCGTCAACAAAAGTTTGGGGTTGTTCATTTGAATTTACTTTGACTAAACTATTTATATCTTGATCGATTACAGGAGTTTTTATTTTCTGTATACAACAACAACCGCGACAATAATTTTTAAAACCCAAATAAAAATCGCAAGCTGTAAAAATAGCAAATAATATGAGAAAATATAATGAGATTTGAAAACATAAAAACAAACTTAAACATGCAAGAATAAAAACAAACCAAAACAGAAGATGCTGCCAAACACAAACTTTATTTTTATCATCTGATTTATTATTTGCACTACTGATTTTATCTCCATTTACAAAATTAATTTCATTGGAGAATATCAGAGTATTCTGTACTGGATTGTTTTCCACATTAATTTTAATTTCAGCTTCATGATCTGCTCTATTTTTATCCTTGCTGGTTTTATTTTCATTTATCAAATTAATTTCATGGGAGACTATTATATTATTCTGTACTGGATTGTTTTTCGCATTAATTTTAACTTCAGCTTCATGATCTGCTCTATTTTTACTCTCAATAACTTTAGATATAGGTTGTTGTTGAAAACTGACTTTATTTTTCTCACTGATTTTATTTCCATCTCCATGATCGCCTCCGTCTTTACTCTCAATAATTTCAGATACAGGTTGAATTACTCCATTAGCTAACTCTTTCTCTTCAAGTTTGAAATCTACATTGCCGATTTCATTTTTGTTTATCAAATCAGTTTCATGGGAAACCATCGGATTTTTGTTTACTACATTTGCTTCAGTTTCATCATCTGTTCCACCTTTACTCTCAATAACTTTAGATATAGGTTGTTGTTGAAAACTGACTTTATTTTCCTCACCTAATTTATTATTCGCACTACTGATTTTATCTCCATTTACAAAATTAATTTCATTGGAGAATATCAGAG
>CAMVHY010000019.1 GCA_947167415.1 uncultured Clostridia bacterium | reverse complement strand
ATCTACTATTTCTCTCACTTTTATTTTTGATTTGCTTTTTATGTGAACACTGCCTAACTAATAAAAATAAAGCCGAGAAATTTATTGGCTTTATTTTTTTGGGCTCCAATTTATCTGATTTGAAATTTTATCTTGTTAAATCTATTTTTGTTAAAATCATTTCCTGTTTACCAAATATAATTTTTTATTTCCAAGCTTTTTTACCAAACATTATTATTTTTCTGTCAAAATTAATCTATCTTGCAAAAAAAATAAAATTTATACTTGACAAGCGTAGATTTTATGATTTAAAATACATGGTTGCATTTTTGTTAAAAAAATTTTATTTTTAATTTGGAAAGGTGATTTAGTGAATAAAAATAAAATTCACCCATATAAACAGGGTAATGTTACAAGGATGAGCTATGCAAATCAGCTCAATGTTATTTCTGCTCCAAATCTTATTCAAGAGCAGCTTAATAGTTTCCATAGATTTTTGGATTATGGCATAAACGAAATTTTAAAAGAATCGTCGCCAATTGTGGATTTTAATGACAAATTAATTTTGGAATATCTCGGTTGTTTAAAAGGTGAGCCAAAATATACAATCGGTGAATGCAGAGAGTATGATGCAAATTATGCAGCTCCAGTAAAATTAAAAGTACGATTAATAAATAAAGTAACGGAAGAAATAAATGAACAAGATGTTTATTTTGGTGACTTCCCAATTATGAC
This sequence comes from uncultured Clostridia bacterium, assembly GCA_947167415.1. Lineage (GTDB taxonomy): Bacteria > Bacillota > Clostridia > Lachnospirales > CAMVHY01 > CAMVHY01. The sequence continues at coordinate 10,377 of CAMVHY010000019.1, read as the reverse complement.
TAACACTGGAACTTTTATAATAAATGGAGCGGAGCGTGTTGTTGTAAGTCAATTAGTTCGTTCTCCGGGTTTATATTACGATATGACTTTTGATAAATCTGGAAATGAATTAATTACGGCGTCTGTAATTCCGAACAGAGGTTCATGGGTTGAATATGAAACAGATTCAAATAATTTATTTTTTGTTCGAATAGATAAGACACGAAAATTACCAGTAACTGTTTTATTGCGGGCGTTAGGTTTTGAAAGTAATCAAGAGTTAAGAAATATGTTTAGTGAAGAACCGAAGTTATTAAACACGTTTGAAAAAGATTCTACACAGAGCTATAACGATGCGGTATTAGAAATTTACAAAAAAATAAGACCGGGTGAGCCACCAACTTTAGAAAACGCAAAAAACTTGTTTAATAATATGTTTTTTGATCCAAAGAGATATGATTTGGCACGCGTCGGAAGATTTAAATTAAATAAGAAATTAAATTTTGCTCAAAGGCTTGAAAATCAAAAATTGGCTGAAGATGTAATTGATTCTGAAACAGGAGAATTAATTGCTGAGAAAGATTTTGTTTTAACTAGAGATATAGCAAAAAAAATTCAAGATGCAGGTGTGCCGTTTGTATGGATAAGTGCGAAGAGTAAAAAGGTTAAAGTGTTAAGTAATTTGTTTGTAGATGCAAATGTTTATTTAAAAAATTATGGTCTTAAAGCAAAAGAAGTTGGAATTTGGGAAAATGTTTATTTTCCAGTTTTAAAAGAAATATTGGAGTCAGCGAATGATGAAACGGAATTAAAAAATTTAATTAAAGAAAATATAGATAGATTAATCCCGAGAGTATTGACACGAGAAGATTTTGTTGGCTCGATAAATTATGTATTTAATTTGGAATATAAAATCGGGAAAAAAGATAATATAGATCATTTGGGAAATAGAAGAATTAGATGTGTCGGAGAACTTTTAGAAAACCAATTAAGAATTGGTATGCTTCGTATGGAAAAAATAATTCGTGAAAGAATGACGATTCAAGATATGGAAATAGTTACTCCGCAAGCATTAATAAATATTAGACCTGTTGTAGCGATTTTAAAAGAATTTTTTGGCACGTCGCAGCTCTCGCAATTTATGGATCAAACAAATCCGCTTGCGGAATTAACGCATAAAAGAAGATTATCTGCTTTAGGTCCGGGGGGATTATCTCGTGACAGAGCGGGTTTTGATGTGCGCGATATTAATGCTTCACATTATGGAAGGATGTGTCCGATTGAAACTCCTGAAGGACCGAATATTGGATTAATAAATTCTTTGGCTATTTATGCAAGAATAAACGAATATGGATTTATTGAAACACCGTATAGAATTGTTGATAAATCTGGAGAAAGACATTTTGTTACGGACAAAATCATTTATTTGATGGCGGATGATGAAGAAAATTATAGAATTGCACAAGCTAACGAGCCATTAGATGAAAATGGATGTTTTGTGAATAAAAAAGTATCAGGAAGATATAAAGGTGACATTTTTGAATATGATAGTGATTTAATAGATTTGGTTGATGTCGCGCCGCAACAAATGGTTTCTGTTGGAACAGCAATGATTCCATTTTTGGAAAATGATGATATTACGCGTGCATTAATGGGAGCGAATATGCAACGTCAAGCAGTTCCGTTGATTTTACCTGAAGCTGCAATTGTTGGAACAGGAATGGAATTTAAAGCTGGATATGATTCAGGGGTAACTGTTATTGCGCAAGAAGCAGGAATTGTAGAAAAAGTTTCTTCGAGTGAAATTGTAATAAAAAAAGCTGATGGTAGTCATGATATTTATAAATTAATAAAATATTTACGGAGCAATCAGAGCACGTGTATAAATCATAAGCCAATTGTAAATTTTGGAGATAAAGTTGAAAAAGGACAAGTGATTGCTGATGGACCTTCGACTGTAAATGGCGAATTAGCACTGGGAAAAAATCCGTTAATTGGATTTATGACATGGGAAGGATATAATTATGAAGATGCTGTTTTATTAAGTGAAAGATTAGTTTACGACGATGTTTATACATCGGTGCATATAGAAGAATATGAAATAGAAGCACGAGATACAAAACTTGGACCGGAAGAAATAACACGAGATATTCCAAATATTGGAGAAGATGCACTAAAAGATTTGGATATAAATGGGATAATAAGGATCGGAGCATTTGTTCAGCCAAATGATATTTTAGTGGGAAAAGTAACTCCAAAAGGTGAAACTGAGTTAAGCGCAGAAGAAAAATTATTAAGAGCGATATTTGGTGATAAAGCTCGTGATGTTAGAGATACTTCTTTAAGAGTTCCACATGGAGAAGGTGGTGTTGTTGTCGACGTAAAAATTTTTACGCGTGAAAATAAAGATGAAGTACCAAATGGAGTAAATGAATTAGTTAGAGTATATATTGCGCAAAAAAGAAAAATTTCGGTTGGAGATAAAATGGCTGGACGACATGGAAATAAAGGTGTTGTGTCAAGAATTTTACCAGTGGAAGATATGCCATTTTTACCAAATGGAAGACCGTTAGATATAGTTTTAAATCCGTTGGGTGTGCCATCTCGTATGAATATAGGGCAAGTTCTTGAAGTGCATTTAGGTTTGGCGGCAAAAGTTTTAAATTGGAAAGTTGCAACTCCTGTATTTGACGGAGCAAATGAAATAGATATAATGGACACGTTGGAATTAGCAAATGATTATGCAAATATGGATTGGAATGAATTTGAAAAAAAATGGAAAGATGTGTTAGATGATTTTATATTTGACAGTTTAAAAGAAAATAAAGGCAAAGAAGACGAATGGAAAGGTGTGCCGATCACGCGCGATGGAAAAATAAAATTGCGTGATGGTCGAAGCGGAGAATATTTTGATAATCCGGTTACGGTTGGATATATGCATTATTTGAAATTGCATCACTTGGTGGATGATAAAATGCATGCTCGTTCAACAGGACCGTATTCTCTTGTGACGCAACAACCGTTGGGTGGAAAAGCACAATTTGGTGGACAAAGATTTGGTGAAATGGAAGTTTGGGCACTTGAAGCTTATGGTGCTGCTTATACGTTACAAGAAGTTTTGACTGTGAAATCAGATGATGTTGTTGGACGTGTAAAAGCCTATGAAGCAATTGTTAAAGGAGAAAATATTCCTGAGCCGGGTGTGCCAGAATCGTTTAAAGTTTTATTAAAAGAATTGCAGGCGCTTGGCTTGGATATAAATATTTTGTCTGATAAAAAAATTTTGGAAATGCAAGAAGATACGTATGATGATGAACCTGATAGAGATATTGCAGATATTTTATTAGACGAACAAAATGATCCTGGTACGTCTAGAAAAAAGATAAAAAATAATAAAGATCTTGAAGATGAGACGGTGGGAAAATTAATTAAAGATGAATTAGATGTTGAGGAAGATGAAGAAATAATTGTCGATGAAAATGATGATGAAGCTGAAGAAAGTGATGATGAATTTTAGTTTTTAAAAAAAATAATAAGGAGTTTTTCTTATGGCACATATTGCTGAAGAAAATAAGAATATTGTGTTTGACGCAATTAAAATTTCATTAGCGTCGCCAGATAAAATTCGAGAATGGTCAAATGGTGAAGTAAAAAAACCTGAGACAATTAATTATCGAACGTTAAAACCGGAAAAAGACGGATTGTTTTGTGAAAGAATTTTTGGACCGACCAAAGATTGGGAATGTCATTGTGGAAAATATAAAAAAATAAGATATAAAGGTGTTATTTGTGATAAATGTGGCGTAGAAGTTACGAGGTCAAAGGTTCGTAGGGAAAGAATGGGACATATTGAATTAGCTTGTCCCGTTTCGCATATTTGGTATTTTCGTGGAATTCCGAGTAGAATCGGAATAATTTTAGAAATTCCGCCTAAATCGCTTGAAAAAGTTTTATATTTTTCTGCGTATATAGTTTTAGATTCAGGGAATACTCCGTTGGTTGAAAAGCAAATTTTGGCTGAAAAAGAATATCGTGAAATTTATAATGAGTACGGAAATACTTTTAGAGTTGGAATGGGAGCCGAAGCTATAAAAGAATTGTTGCAAAATATTGATGTTAAGCAGGAAATAGAAATTTTAAAAAATGAGTTACAAGAAGCTTCGGGACAAAAACGAGTTAAAATAATAAAAAGACTGGAAATCATGGAAGCATTTTTGGTTTCGAGAAATAAACCAGAATGGATGATTTTAGATGTTTTGCCAGTAATTCCACCGGATTTAAGACCGATGGTGCAATTGGATGGTGGAAGATTTGCTACGTCGGATTTAAATGATTTATATAGACGTGTATTAAATAGAAATAATAGACTAAAAAAATTATTAGATTTAGGGGCACCAGATATTATTATTCGCAATGAAAAAAGGATGTTGCAAGAAGCAGTTGATGCTTTATTAGATAATGGACGTAGAGGAAAACCAATTACGGGAGCAAATAATAGGCCGTTAAAATCTTTGTCGGATTTGTTAAAAGGTAAACAGGGAAGATTTAGACAAAATCTTTTAGGAAAACGTGTTGATTATTCTGGACGTTCGGTAATTGTTGTTGGGCCGAATTTAAAAATTTATCAGTGTGGGTTGCCGAAAGAGATGGCAATAGAATTGTTTAAGCCGTTTGTTATGAAAAAACTGGTTGAAAAAAATTTGGCTAATAATATAAAAGCGGCGAAACGTATGGTTGAAAAACAGCAGCCTGAAGTTTGGGATATTTTAGAAAATGTAATAAAAGATCACCCGGTGATGTTAAACCGTGCGCCGACTTTGCATAGGCTTGGTATTCAAGCATTTGAAGCTGTTTTAGTTGAAGGGCATGCGATTAAATTACATCCGTTAGTTTGTGTTGCTTATAACGCAGATTTTGACGGAGATCAAATGGCTGTGCATATTCCGTTATCGGTGGAAGCACAAGCAGAATGTAGATTTTTGTTACTAGCGCCTAATAATTTATTAAAACCGTCGGATGGTGAACCGGTTGTTGTGCCGTCGCAAGACATGGTTTTAGGAATTTATTATTTAACGATGAAAAAAGAAAATGAATTGGGCGAAGGAAAATATTTCGCGGATGAAAATGAAGCTATTATGGCTTATCAGGATAAATTAATAAGTTTGCATGCAAAAATAAATGTAAGACGAAATTTGAATGATAAAAATAAAATAATTGAAACTACGGTTGGCAGAATTATTTTTAATGAAGCGATTCCACAGGATTTAGGTTTTGTTGACCGTGAAAAAAATATTTTTGATTATGAAATAGATTTTTTAGTTGATAAAAAATTATTATGTAAAATAATCGAGCGTTGTATTCATAAGTATGGATCGACTGAAACGGCAGTTGTTTTGGATAAGATAAAAGAGTTGGGATATAAATTTTCTACGAGAGGAGCTTTAACTGTTTCGGTTTCGGATATGGAAATTCCGAGTGCGAAAAAAGATTGTTTAGAGGAAGCAGAGAAAAACGTAGAAAAAATTACTCGTATGTATAGACGCGGTTTGATGACAAACGAAGAAAGATATTTAAAAGTAATAGAAACTTGGAATGAGGCAAATGATAAAATTACGGATAAGTTATTTGACGGACTTGGAAAATATAATAATATTTATATTATGGCGGATTCAGGAGCGCGTGGTTCTAAGAATCAGATTAAACAGTTGGCAGGAATGCGTGGTTTAATGGCAAGTCCATCTGGAAGTATAATTGAATTGCCGATTAAATCGAATTTTAGGGAAGGACTTTCGGTTTTGGAATATTTTATTTCTGCACATGGAGCAAGAAAAGGTTTAGCGGATACTGCGTTGCGTACAGCGGATTCAGGTTATTTAACTAGAAGATTAGTTGATATTTCACAAGAGATAATAATTCGTGAAGAGGATTGTTGTGCAGATAAAGATGAAGTACCATTTATAGAAGTTTGTGCGTTTAAAGATAATAATGAAATTATTGAGCCATTGTGTGATCGAATAAGAGGAAGATGGTCGGTAGAAGATATTTATAATCCTGAAACGAATGAAATTATAGTGAAAAAAGATAGCATGATAACGCCGGATCAGGCCGAATTAATAGAGTCTTTGGGAATTGAGAAAGTAAAAATTAGAACTATTTTGACATGTAAATCGCGGATTGGCGTTTGTAGTAAATGTTACGGAGCAAATATGGCATCGGGAAAAGTATCACGGATAGGCGAACCAGTTGGAATAATTGCGGCGCAGTCTATCGGTGAACCCGGTACGCAGTTAACTATGAGAAACTTTCATGAGGGTGGTATTGCTAGTAGCGGAGATATTACTCAAGGTTTGCCACGTGTCGAAGAATTATTTGAAGCAAGAAGACCAAAAGGTGTCGCTATTATTTCGGAAATAGCTGGTAAAGTTACTGTGAGTGATGTTAGAAAGAATCATAAGGTTACGGTTATAAATAAAACTAATAGTAAAGAATATATGATTCCGTTTGGAGCAAGATTAAAGGTATATAGCGGTGATGAAGTAAAGGCTGGTGATGCGTTAACCGAAGGGAATATCTATCCCCAAGATATTTTGGAAATTAATGGTGTTGAAGCTGTTCAGGATTATTTATTACGAGAAGTTCAGCGTGTTTATAGATTGCAAGGTGTTGATATAAATGATAAGCATATAGAGGTTATAGTACGACAAATGTTAAGGCGAGTAAGAATAGAAAACGGAAATAATAAATTTTTGCCGGGCAGTTTAATTGATTGGATTGAATTTGAAAATATAAATAATAAAAATCGCAAAAGAAGAAAAAAATTATTGACTGGTAGAAGAATATTATTAGGAATTACGAAAGCATCACTTACAACGGATTCGTTTTTGGCGGCAGCGTCTTTTCAAGAAACCACGAAAGTTTTAACAGATGCAGCTTTGGCAGGAAAAATAGATCCATTGTTAGGACTAAAAGAAAATGTGATAATAGGAAAATTAATTCCAGCAGGAACTGGAATGGATTTATATCAAAAGTTAGAACCAAAAATTTTGGATGATGAAAATATTGATAATAATGAGCTGGAAAATAAAGTTAATGAAAATAAAATTAATAATGTAGCGTCTGAAACAGTAGATGTAAATTAGGTGAATTAATGATTTTGAAAAAAAATTTGATATAAGAAAAATAAGTCTGGTTTTGTTAATCAGGCTTTTTTTTATTTGGTTTAAAAATTAAGTTTGTTATTTGATATTTATGCAAAAGATTTTTTTATGCGGAGAAAAAAATAATAATTTGTCTTGCAAGTTTTTTTTGCTAAGATAAAATCTGATTTTATAAAAATGAAAAATAAATATTAATATAAGTTCGGGGTGATTGTATTGAATAAAAATATTGAAGCGATTACGAATATTGATAAAGATTTTGCGCAATGGTATACGGATGTCGTAAAAAAAGCAGAATTAATTGATTATTCGTCGGTTAGAGGTTGTATTATTTTTAGACCGTATGGTTATAAAATTTGGGAATTAATAAAAAGTTATTTAGATAAGAAATTTAAAGAGACGGGGCATGAAAATGTTTATATGCCGTTATTTATTCCAGAGTCGCTTTTAACGAAAGAAAAAGAGCATATCGAAGGGTTTGCTCCGGAAGTTGCATGGGTAACTCATGGCGGAAATGAAGAATTAAACGAGAAATTATGTGTGCGCCCGACATCGGAAACTTTATTTTGTGAGCATTATAAAAATATAATAGAGTCATATCGTGATTTGCCAAAATTATATAATCAATGGTGTTCGGTTGTTAGGTGGGAAAAAACTACACGACCATTTTTGAGAAGTTTGGAATTTTTATGGCAAGAAGGACATACGGCACATGAAAATTTTGATGAGGCACAAGAAGAAACGATAAGGATGATAAATATATATGCTGAGTTTTGTGAAAAAATTTTGGCGATTCCGGTTATAAAAGGCAAAAAGACTGAGAATGAAAAATTTGCCGGAGCACTTGAAACTTATACGATTGAAAGTTTAATGCATGATGGACGAGCTTTGCAATCAGGGACAAGTCATAATTTTGGAGATAAATTCGCGCGTGCGTTTGATATAAAATATAATGATCGGGAAAACAAATTAAGATATGTGTATCAGACTTCGTGGGGAGTTACGACAAGATTGATTGGCGCGATAATTATGGTTCATGGAGATAATAATGGACTTGTTTTGCCACCAAAAATTGCTCCGATTGAAATAATAATTGTGCCGATAAATTTAAAAGATGAAAATGTGATTAAAAAAGCTTATGAGATAAAAAATGTTTTGGAAGAAAAAAATTTTAGAGTGAAATTGGATTTAAGTAATAAAACGCCAGGTTGGAAATTTAGTGAATATGAAATGAAAGGCGTACCGTTAAGAATCGAAATTGGAAAAAGAGATTTGGAAAAAAATTGTTTTGTTTTGGCAAGAAGAGATACGTGTGAAAAAATAATTTGTGGGTTCGGAAATTTTGATTTGAGAGTAAAAGAAATTTTGGATGATGTGCAAGATAATCTATTTAAAAAAGCGCTTGAGAATAGAAAGAAAAAAACGAGTGAGGCAGAAAATCTTGATGAAGTTAAAAAAATTTTACTGGATAATCCAGGATTTATAAAAACAGATTGGTGCGGAGATATAAATTGTGAATTGAAAATAAAAGAAGAAACCGGTGCAACGATTAGATGTATTTGTTTGGATGAAAATATAAAAAAGAAAAAATGTGTTTGTTGTGGCAAAGAGGCAACAGAAAAAATTTATTTAGCAAAGGCATATTAATTGCTTTTGCTTTTTTTATTTTTTGACTTAAATTTTTTTGTGTGTAGATAAATTTTTTGGCATAAAAATATTTTTTTACGAAAAAAGTCTTGACAAGTAAAAATTTTTTTGGTAAAATAAAAATGGGGCTATTTGTTGACGTCATTTTTTTATTTGATCAAAATTATAGGAGGGAATTAAATGGAAGGAAAAATTAACGAAGAGAAAATTAACGAAGATGAGAAATTAAATTTACTGGGGGGCAAAAATAAACCGATAGAATGTCACAAGGTTTTTCAGCCTGGATTTGATTTGCAGGGCGATATTTCCCCGTCTTATTCAATACTTTATTTTATATTAATCAATATTGTTATTGTTCCATTATTAGCCTGTTTTGAAGCCGCATTTCTTGGTACAAATATTACTGGACATGGAAATCCTACTTGTGTTATAAATGACGAAATTGGCAGTCACGGTAAGATAATAAAAGTAGATAACACTAAAGGAATTAGCAAAGATTATTTGATAGAAACAGAAGACAGAATTTGGGCTGCACTTTTTCTTTTGACATTTATTTGTGGAGTAATCGGATTGGCAGTTGGAATAGCAAAAAGTTTCTTGATTTTAACGATTATCGGGGCAATTTTGCTTGCAATTTGGTTGTTTGGATCTATTAAGGCTGCTATAGTAAAAAAAGATAGTGAGACATATTATGTTCAATTTAAATATAAAAAACCAAACAGTAGAGATAAGCATAACGAATTGGAAATTGCCAACAGTGACTCAAAACAGCAAATAAACAAATTTGATTCCAATGATCTAAATTGGTACTTACTTGTAGTAGCCAGACCGTTTGACGAAAAAAAAACAAATTTAAACATAGTCCCTATACAAAATAATTTTCCAGATAAAATTAAGTTTAATAGGTTACGAACTGACGAAATATAGTGTCAAATTTAGCTTTAGCCGTTATAATCAAAAATGAAAAAATTTATCTGGCAAAGGCATATTAGTTGCTTTTGCTTTTTTATTTTTTGATTTAAATTTTTTTTGTATGTAGATAAATTTTTTGGCAAAAAAATATTTTTTTTACTTATCTAGCTTTTTATATTGTTTTTTGGTTAATTTTATTTTTTTATTTTATTATTCTTTTATCTTTGCTCTTTCTATTTTTACTTTATGTGAACTCTGTTTAATCATGACCTAAAATTTTTGCTTTACAAATTTATTTTTTAAGTGTTTATAGCAAAAATGATTATACATAATTTTTTTTGATAATACTTGACAAATTAAAAAAGTGTTTTTTTAATTTAAAAGGTATTAGAATCAAATACCAAAAATAAAAATTTTATAGGAGTATTGTTTATGAACGAAAGTTTTAAAATTCAAATTAATGCTGGAAATTTAATAAAGTTTTTGAGCGATAATAGTATAAAGAAAGAAAATTTTAAAAATATATATATGGCAGTTTGCATTAGTGAACAAGGAAAAGGTTATCAAACAGAAATTGTACAGATCAAGCTTAAAGATTTAAGTAAGCTGCCATATATTGAAGTTGAAAATATCAATGATCAGAATGTATCAGAAGGCATACATCTAATTTTTTTTCATTATA
>CAMVHY010000018.1 GCA_947167415.1 uncultured Clostridia bacterium | reverse complement strand
TTTGATTTTTACTAATAAAAGCAAGCTCGTAAAAATTTTATTTTTTGTTTGACAAACGAGAATTTAGTAGTTGCTCATAGTAGGAAGTGGATTAAATAGCGTCGGATTAAATACTTCACTTCTCTTTTATCGTTTATTGCCTTGTTACTTTTTTTAATTTTTTTTCGCCTTTGTCGACACTCTCTAGATAGCGTCTACACAAAGAAATATGAAAAAGAGACATAAACTCTAAAGTAAAATATAATAGAGGGAATTAAAAAAACAGGAGCAAAATAAAAACAGTATCTAATGTTGAACACAAAAAAATCTGCCAAATATTTTTTTATAATGGCAGACTCATTTTTATTTTATAAGCATAAAACTTTTATCTTCTCTCAATTATTAATTTAACTGCAGTTTTAATTTCGTTATTTACTTCTATTTGTTCAAAAGCTGGAATAACGATTAGATCTATTCCATTTGGAGCAACATAACCGCGAGCAATTATAATGCTTTTAATTGCTTGATTTACTGCACCAGCTCCTATAACTTGAATTTCAACATTGCTTCCATTGCGTAACACTGCTGCTACTGCTCCTGCAACCATTTTTGGATTTGAATTAGTTGAAACTTTTAAAACTTCGACAGACACAGCCATAAATAATTCCTCCTGAGTTTATTATAAAATTATAAGCACACAAAACATAAAAGGCCTATAAAATAAAAACAAATAATTACAACTAAAAGCATGTACCATAATAACATAAAAATTAATTCAAAATAAAATTTTTGCACGCAAAATATTTTTTAACAAAAAAAATCAAACTAACATTAAACCTTTAAGTGTCAAATCAAAATCTTTTACATCTATTAATTTACTATTTATTAAATTACACAAACCACCTGTCGCAATAATTTTTGCTTCAGGATAATAATATTTTAATTTATTAATAATAAATTCACAAGCACCAATTTGCGAATAAATTATTCCTGCGCGCAAACTATCATCTGTATTTTTAACAAGAATTTTTTTGGGATCATAAATTTCTATTCCACTTAGAAGAGAAGCTTTATTAAATAAACTTTTGGCGGCAATTTCCATTCCCGGTGCGGTTATTCCTGTTATAAATTTTCCTGATTTATCAATCAAATCATAAGTCGTTGCCGTACCAAAATCAATTATGATCAAATCAAATTTTTTTTTCCCGTAAAACTCATATCCTGCAAGACAATCTACAATTCTATCTGCTCCGAGTTCTTCAGGTTTTTCAAGCTCATCAAAACTTAAATCGCACTTTAATTTATAATTAACGAACTTCGGTACAATATCAAAATAATTTAAAATCGCATCTTTAACTATTAAAAATAACTCTGCTACTACGCACGATACGCTAACAGAATCTATTTCTACTCCAAAATAATTCAAGTGATTTATTAAATTTATAGCAAAATCATCGCTTGTAATATTAACACTACAAATCGACCGCCATTTAAATAAAATTTTATTATGCTCAAGATCTGCAATCCCAAAAACTATATTCGAATTTCCAATATCAATTAATAATTTTAAACTCATAATTTTTCTCCAGATGCAAATCAAATTTTTAAATTCGGCACAGCATTTAAATCTAAATCCGCAAATTTATTTTTTAAAAATCCAAAATAACCACTCGAAGCAATCATAGCAGCGTTATCTGTACAAAATTTTTTTTTCGGAATACTAAGTTCATAGTTATTTTTTTCACAAGCCTCGACAAAAATTTTTCTTAAATAAGAATTCGCGGAAACTCCTCCTGCCAATGCAATTTTTTTACATGATTTTAATTCGCACGCCATAAAAGTTTTTTTTAATACAACTTGTCCGACCGCAAACTGAAAACCCGCCGCAATATCCTTTTTTATCTCGTCTATATTTTCTTGGTTTTTATACACGAAATTTATTATATGCGATTTTAAACCGCTAAAACTAAAATCAAAATTTTTATTTAACAGCGCTTGCGGAAACTTTATTTTATTACAATTTCCCATTTGTGCCAATTTATCAATTTCTGGACCGCCCGGATAATTTAATTTTAACACTCGCGCCACTTTATCATAAACTTCTCCCACAGCATCATCACGAGTTTGACCCAGCGTTTCAAATTTATCATAATCTTGTACATAAATCAAATTCGTATGTCCGCCGGAAATCACACAACAAATAAACGGTGGCTCAAAATTACTTTCTAGATAATTAGCGCAAACATGTCCTGCAATATGATTCACCGAAATTAATTTTTTATTTAACACAAAAGCAAAAGTTTTTGCATAAGAAACTCCAACTAATAGAGCTCCAACTAGTCCAGGACCATTTGTTACTGCAATCGCATCTAAATCATTTTTTTTTAAATTTGCTTTTTCAAGCGATTCATCAATAACTTGGCTAATAATTTTAAGATGAGCACGCGATGCAATTTCCGGCACAACCCCACCAAATTTTTTATGAATATCAATTTGCGTAGATACTACATTTGATAAAATTTTTCGTCCGTTCTGAACGATTGCAGCCGCCGTTTCATCACACGACGTTTCTATGCCAAGTATATTTATCTCTTCCCGCATTTTATTTCTCTCCAAAAAATTTATCTTGTAAATTATATTTTAAAATCAATTTTAAACTTTAAATCAAAAAAATCAACGCAATACTTTTAACGGCTATAAATGAGAAATTGGCAATTCATATTTATTTTTCTGCAGTTCCGAAATTTTATTTATCGCTTTAAATATCTTACAAATTGTTTTTTTAACTCATTTCGTTTTCAATCAAATTTTTATGCACTGCATTTGCCGCGCGTTCAATTTCTTCTTCATCAATCAAAATCGAAATTTTTATTTCCGACGTCGAAATCATTTTAATATTTATTCCCTGATTATAAATTGCCTCGAACATCATCATCGAAATTTTTGGATTGCTTGCAATTCCAGTTCCAACAACCGATAACTTCGCAACAGTTTTATCAAAAATCAAATGGTCATATCTAAAAAAATCAATATTTTTTTTCAGCATCCCAACAGTTTCGTTTAAAAATTCGCGCGCCACAGTAAAAGAAATATCTTTCGTATTCTGCTTTCCAATCGATTGAATAATTAAATCTATACAAATACTTTTTCTTGCGAGCAAAGCAAATAATTTAAAAACCATTCCCGGTTCATCTTCAAGGCCTATGACCGAAATAACAGCAACATTTTTATCAATCGCAACTCCATTTATTAAACTTCCTTCCATTTTTTCATCCCCTATTAAACTTCCCGAATTATCATTAAAACTTGATTTAACAATCAGTTTTATATTGTATTTTTTCGCCAACTCAACAGATCTATTATGTAAAACAATCGATCCTAACGAAGCAAGTTCCAACATTTCGTCATAATTTATTTTTTTGATTTTTTTTGCGCCTTTAATAATTCTTGGATCGGCCGTATAAATTCCATCGACATCCGTATAAATTTCACACAAATCAGCATTTAAAATCGCGGCTAAAGCAACTGCTGAAGTATCTGATCCACCTCGTCCAAGTGTAACAAAATCATTATAAAAATTTATAGCCTGAAAACCGGTTACTATTACTATATTATTTTTTTCCAGTTCATTTAAAATTCTCTCGGGATTTATTTTTTTTATGCGCGAATTGCCATAATTATTCAAACCTAAAATTTCTGCTTGAAAAGCATTTAAAGAAACAGCTGGATATCCTAATTTATGAATTGCCATCGCTGTTAAACATGCCGATTGAATTTCTCCGGTCGCCAAAAACATATCTAATTCACGTTTTGCCGGCGAAAAATTTATTTCTTGCGCTTTTAAAATTAATTCGTCAGTCATATTTCCTTGTGCCGACACAACAACCACGATTTTATTCTTTTTTTTATAATCGCCTATTATTTTTTTTGCGGCATTAAAAATCAAATTATTGTTTGCGAGCGAACTGCCACCAAATTTTTTTACTAAAAGCAAAATTTTTCCTCCCGTTTCCATATTTAAACACAATATAATTTTATAATATTAATTTGGTCAAAAAAATTTTCTCACATAAAAAAATCACATGAATTTTTTTGTCGCGACAACTTTATTTTTTACCAGCCAGAATATTTTTTTTACATAAATCAAATTTTAAATTTAAAAGGAGAAAAAAATGGACGAGTATAATAATTTTCAAAAAAAAACTTTGCCTCATGATCCTGAAGCTGAGCGATCAATTATAAGTAGTATGATATGCGAAATGGGTGCGGCGATTTACGCAAACGAAAATTTAAACGCAAATGATTTTTATAATCAGGCGCATAAAATTATTTTCGACACGATAAATGAGTTAATTCTCGAAAATAAAAAAATCGATATTATTACTTTAAATAACAAACTCGAAGAAAAAGATTTATTAAAAGAAATTGGCGGGCGCGAATTTATAATTAATCTCGCAAGTGAATTTTATACTTCGGCAAATTTGAAAGAACATATAAAAATTATTAAAAACAAATCTCTTTTACGCAAAATAATTAACACGTCTTCACAAATTATTCTTGAAAGTTATAAAGCGCAACGTCCAGCCGAATTAATTCTCGAAGACGCTGAAAAAAATATTTTTAATATCATCCAAAACAAAAGCTCAAACGAATTTGCTCATTTGCGTGAAATTTTAATCGACGTAATAAACCAAATCGAAAAAATTTCTAAATCGCAAGATAAAATAATTGGTTTGCCAACAGGATTTGTTGATTTTGATTATAAAACTTCGGGCTTACAAAATTCTGATTTGATTTTATTAGCGGCTCGTCCTTCAATGGGAAAAACTGCGTTCGCTTTAAATATCGCTGAAAACGTCGCATTAAATCAAAATAAAGGTGTCGCAATTTTTAGTCTCGAAATGTCAAAATTTCAGTTGGCAAATCGTTTGTTATGTTCAAACGCGAGAATTAATGCGCAAAATTTACGTACGGGAAATTTAAATCAAAAAGATTGGGCTGATATAACTGAGGCGCTCGGAAATTTATCTATGGCAAAAATTTATATCGATGACACACCGGGAATTTCTGTACCGCAATTAAGAGCTAAAGCACGAAAATTAAAACTCGAAAAAGATATAAGTTTAGTGATAATCGACTATTTGCAATTAATGTCAGGAAATAATAAAAATAATTCTTCGCGTCAACAAGAAATTTCTGAAATTTCGCGAGCTTTAAAAAGTACGGCACGGGAATTAAATTTGCCAATTATTGCTCTTTCACAATTAAGTCGTGCGTGTGAAGCGCGTGCAGATCATCGACCAATGCTTTCTGATTTGCGAGAGTCCGGAGCAATCGAACAAGATGCCGATCTCGTTGCATTTTTATATCGCGATGAATATTACAATCCAGATACCGAAAAAAAAAATATCGCCGAATTAATTATCGCCAAACAAAGAAATGGTCCGACCGGAACAATAGAATTATTATGGGCAAGCGCTTGCACAAAATTTATGAACGTCGAGAAAAAATTTTAAAAATCCCGTGACAAAAAACAAATTATCGACGGGATTTTTTTTTGCGCGAACATATAAAAATAAAATGACAAAACTTAAACATAAAAAAACAGACAATAACTTGGTTTCGTCTGTTTTTGATATTAAAAAATTATAAGGCTAGATAAAATAATCTTAATTTAGTCCCAAATTTATTTTCAAGTTGTTCTGTCCGACATTTTTTGGGACTTCGTCGTTATCATAAGCATAAACTGTTGAAACTCTTGGCAGTGTCTCTGAGAAACGTTTAGCTTCTTCCTTCTTCTTATTAACGCTGTCGATGTCTTTTTCCAGTGGCAATTCGATGCTAGAGTTACTGTCGCTCAAGCTTTGATTGTTTTCATGGTCAAAATCGGGATATCCGGCATTGCAGTTATTGTAGTTAATGCCACTGTCGCTCAAGCTTTGATTGTTTTGGGATTGATGACATCCACAGCCAAAATTGGAATATCCGGCATTGCAGTTATTGTAGTTATTGCCACTATTGCGCAAAATGCTCCAAATGATCAAATTGCGCAAAATTTGATTGTTTTTGATTTGGATTTGATTATCTGTGCGCTCGCTTTGTTCCTCTGTTTGACTGTTTTTGATTTGGATTTGATTATCTGTTGATTTCGATTTTGCACGCGAGACAAGGAGCAACACTGCCGAATGCATTATTGCCAAAAACAACAACGCAACTGCTCCAGCAATCCAGTTAATCACAAAGAGCGCTATGACTGCCGTCCAAAAAATACCAGATAAAATTTTGCCAGCCAAAACAATTTTTTTATTTCCGCCTTCTTCTTTCTCTCTTCCTCTTGATTGTTCTAATTGTTCTAATCGTTTTTTTAATTGTTCATTTTCATCTTTTAAACGCTCGTTATCCTGGTACACTTCAAGATTTATTTTATTAACACTGCTTAATTCACTTTTTAAATGCTCATTCTCCTGGTACACTCCAAAACTTATTTTATCAACATTGTTTAATTCGACTTTTAGATGCATTTCATTCGAGCGCATCACTCCTTCGTTTTCACGAAGTACATTAATGATTTCACGATAATCACGATTCTGCTCTTGCAATTTCTTATTTTCCGCTGTTAATTCAAGATTTTTTTTCCCTTCCTCACTTGCATTCTTCAACAAATCTCCAACCAAATTTTGAGATTCCTTTGATTGTATTTGAAGTTGTTCTTCAAGAGATTTATTCTTGCGCTTTAATTTCTCAATCTCATTTGGAAGGCTATCATCACCAATGCCTTCATCCTCCACAACTTCAACCTCATTTATATTATAATATTTACTGCTATCCATAAAAAACACCCCTTTATAATTTAAAAAAAAAATAAATTAACTAACCGACTAAAATCAATCTAAAAAATATAAAATAATTGGTTAGGCAACAAAATAAAAGCAGAACAGTATCTCGAACACCGAGACCTTCTAATTATACAACACTATTTTTTTAGTTGTCAAGTGTTTTTCGAAAAAAATATATCATGATACAAATTTTTATAGAATATGTTGAGAAAATATAATTTGTTTTGTGGAAAATCAAAAACAAAATCACAGCGTCAAAGCAGTGATTTTTTTACTTGCAGTTAATATAATCAATATAATCAATATAATCAATTTGTTGATCCAAATAATTTATTTTTATAAAAGGTGAACGATGTGCAAAAAAAAATTTCAATAACAAAAAAAATTATAATCAGCGGATTATTTTGTGGGCTCGCAATAATATTTTCATCGTTAAGAATTATTATTCCAGGAGTATGTAAAATAAGTTTTGATGGACCGTTTTATAAATTTATATCAATTACTTTGGGTCCTTTTTACGGTGGCATAAGCGCTTTTTTTGCGGAAACAATTGGCGCGTTTCTAAATCCTGTTGGAAATTACATCCCATTATTTTCAATTACAGGCGGACTCAGAGGATTTTTAGCTGGATTTTTGTATAGATTCTTGGATAAATTTTCATGGTCACGAAAAAAAGTTTTAAAGCTTATCGCAAGCCTTTTTATATCGGATTTTTTTATTAGCTTTTTAAACTCGATAATAATAAAATTTTATTTAGGTTGGTCGCCAAAAATCTTTTTGATTAATGTTTTCATAAGATTTGGAAAGGAATTTTTTTTAGTTATAGTAAATGTGGTCGTTTTAAAAATAATGTTGGATGTCCGTGATAAAATTGTGGAAAAAGAATAAACTGGTGGAATGTTTTTTTATGAAAAATAATTTATCCGAAATGAAAAAGATTATAATTTGTGTTTTTTGTTTATTGTTAGAGTTGGTTATTCGATCGACAATTAAGCAATTTTTAATAACGATAGTACTGATTGGTATTTTTTATCGCTTTATATCAATTATTTTGGGTCCAATTTATGGATTTATAATTGATTTTTTAGCAACAAAGTTTAGTCCTTTGACATCTGATTAAAATTTGTTATTCGAAATTGTTGCTGGAATAAGTAGCTGGTCAGTTGTTTTTTTTTATAGATATTTAGACAGATTTTTATGGTCTCAAGAAAAATGTATTAAACTTGGTGTAAGTGTTTCTATATTTACTTTTTTAAGTAATTATTTAAATTCAACAATCTTGCCTTTTTTCGAATGTACTTTGTCTGATTGTTTGATATTAGAAAAATTTTTTTTGCTATACACAATATTGATGGGATTATTTTTTGTACTATTTGAGACTGCAATAAATGCGCTTATTTTGTTTTTGATGTTAAATATTTATGATAAAATTGCCAAAAGAGAATAAACTGAAGGAATATTCTTTTATGAAAAATAATTTATTCAAGATAAGAAAAATCATAATTTGTATTTTTTGTTTGTTGTTAGACTTCACAGTTATAAAACTTAACATTCCACTGTTTGGAGGGATTTTTTACAAATTTGCGTCGATTGCTCTCGGACCGGTTTACGGGTCGGTAGTTGCTTTTTTTCTGTGATATTTATGATTTTGCGTTTAATTGGATTTTTAGAAATAAAATTTCCTTTAAATAAAATATCTCTTTTATTTTTTCAAATCGTAGGAACTATTGGTGGCATCGAAGGTTTTTTACTTGGTTTTTTGTTCAAATGGTTAAAAAAATTTGCATGGCTTAAAAAATTAATTTTACGGCTTATCGTAAGTATTTTTTGCTCTAGCATTGTAGGTGACTTTATAAACTTTTCAGGGATATTTGTTATATTACGTACACCACCTATACCCGATGTAACGACAAAAATGGCTTTGTTTTTGGCTGCAATTTTAACATTGATAGGAAAATTATTTATGGTTATCATACATTCGATAATTTTGTTGATTATGTTAAAAGTATATGATAAATATGGTAAAATTGTCGAAAAAGAATAAACTGGTGGAATGTTTTTTTATGAAAAATAACTTATCTGAAACAAAAAAAATTATAATCAGTGCTTTTTGTTTGTCGTTGGCTTTGATAATGGGGCGATTTAAAATAATGTTATTTGGTGGAACTGTAAAACTGAAGTTCGATGAAATTTTTTATAGATTTGCATCGATTATTCTCGGTCCAATTTATGGATTTGTGATTGCTTTTTTGTCGGAAATGCTTAGCGCGATTTTAAATCCGATGGGAAATTATATTTTTTTACTTTCGGTTACAGAAGGTTTGCAAGGATTCTTTGTTGGACTAATATGGAATTTGTTAGACAAAGTTGGTTTTGCTAAAAAAAAATTGTTAAAAATATGTGTATCCGTTTCGATACCAGGTTTAGTAACAAGTTTTGCAAATTCGTTTGTTTTGAAACATTATTTATTATGGGCGGATGAAGTTTTTTGGGGAACTGTTGTTTTAAGACTTGAAAAAGAAATAATAATGATATTGATAAATGTTTTTGTTTTGCGTATCATGCTTAATATTTATGAAAAAAATACAAATATAAATCGAGGAAAGTAGAATGGATTTTAAAAAAGAGATAATTAAGATTTTGAGTGAGATAATAAATTGTGACGAGGAAAAAATCTTGTTGGAGATTCCACCGGAAAATGTTGAGGCGGATTTTGCTTGTCCATGTTTTCGGTTTGCAAAAGTTTTAAAGAAAGCACCAAATTTAATTGCTTTGGATATAAAAGAAAAAATTGATGGTTTGAAAATAGATTTTATTGATGAAATAAAAGTTAACGGCGGCTATTTAAATTTTATTTTGAATAAAGAAATTTATGCGCAAGGAATTATTGTGAAGTTATTAAATGAAAGGGAAGATTTTTTTAAGTTTGATATTGGTAAAGGGAAAAATATTGTTTTGGATTATTCGTCGCCAAATATTGCAAAGCCGTTTCATGTCGGACATTTAAGATCGACTGTGATTGGAAACGCGCTTTATAATATTTTTTCTTGTTTAGGATATAATTGTGTGAGTATAAATCATTTGGGAGATTGGGGTACGCAATTTGGAAAATTAATTGTGAGCTATAAAAAATGGGGCAATAAAAAATCGGTTGAAGAAAACGGAATAAATGAATTGATGAGATTGTATGTTAAATTTCATGAGGAGGCTAAAAAAAATTCTGAGTTGGATAATTTAGCACGGGGATGGTTTGTAAAAATGCAAGATGGTGATGAAGAAGCTCTTGATTTATGGAAATGGTTTAATGATTTAAGTTTGGTTGAATTTAAAAAAATTTATGAGAGATTGGGCGTTAAGTTTGATTATTATATGGGCGAAAGTTTTTATAATGATAAAATGCAAGCGGTTGTTGATGAGTTAAAAGAAAAAAAATTGTTGGTTGAAAGCGAAGGGGCAATGATAGTTGATTTAGAAAAATATAAAATGCCGCCGTGTTTAATTTTAAGAAGTGATGGCGGAACTTTATATCCAACAAGAGATATTGCCGCAGCTATTTATCGCAAAAAAAATTTTGATTTTGAAAAGTGTATTTATGTTACGGCGTTTGATCAGAAATTGCATTTTGAGCAATGGTTTAAAGTTATTGATTTAATGGGATATGATTGGGCGAAAAATTTGGTGCATGTAGAATTTGGTTTGGTAAGTTTGGATTCAGGAAAATTATCGACGAGAAGTGGTCATGTTATTTTGATGGAAGATTTATTGAATGAGGCGGTCGAGAAGACAAAAAAAATTATTGATGAGAAAAATCCGGATTTGGAAAATAAAAATGATGTCGCGGAAATAGTTGGAATCGGTGCGATAATTTTTAATGATTTATATAACGGCAGAATTAAAGATGTGGTTTTTTCGTGGGATAAAATTTTAAATTTCGAGGGCGAAACAGGTCCGTATGTGCAATATACTTATGTGAGAACTTGCAGTTTATTAAAAAAAGCTGGTGATTTTGATAAAAAAAAATTGGATTATAAAATTTTGACGGATGAGTTTAGTTTTAAATTGGTCAAATTAATCGGTTTGTTTAGAGAAAAAATTTTGGATGCGGCGGAAAAACTTGAGCCGTATATAATTTCTCGACATATCATGAATATTGCGCAGGCGTTTAATAAATTTTATAATAATAATTTGATTTTGGATGAAGAGAAAGAAATTAAAAATGCGAGAGTAAATTTGTGTTTGTGTGTGAATTTAGTTTTAAAATTCGGTTTAAAAATTTTTG
>CAMVHY010000017.1 GCA_947167415.1 uncultured Clostridia bacterium | reverse complement strand
TTGAATAATTTCTTTTATTTTTGTTTGCATTTTATTTTTACATACCATATTTTGAAAATTAATTTCTTCGCATTTTATATCAAGCTTTTTATTTATCAAATAAGCATCTTCTAAAATCTCAAATTCATCCTGCGTATTTAATTTTATATTTGCCCCAACATAAATTTCTATGTCAATTAATCTATTTTCGCCATCTTGATTTGCTTTTGCCTGAATATATTTATCTTGCACAAATAAATCTACGTCGCAAAACATAAAATCTTTTGCCTTTGGAACATCAAAAGAACCATTAAAATTAATTTCATGTTCAAAAACTTCGATTGGAAAATCATAATTTTCGTGTGGCAAATATAAAATTTTTAAAACTAATTCACCGCTCACATTAACTTTCCCTTCCGAAATTTTTATATCCTTTTGAATTATATTGATATCAGTTTCCAAAATTTCGTTTATATTTGGTTTACTCGAAATCAAATTTATCTCGTCTTTAACAACAAAACGATCGAATCTCATATCCATTAATTTATTTACTAAATACTTTTTTTTCAACAACTGATTTTCATTCGCATTTTTTATGCCGCTTATAATTTCCTTTTGATATTCTTCTTGAACTTCCGCTGTAATATTTATTACTGCTTTAAAATTTATCTTCCTATCGTTCAACATTTTATAATCAATTTTATTTATATTTGCTTTTAAATCACAAAATATTTGTGGGTTTATATTATCAATGTTTATAAAATCATCGATTTGCGAAACATGATTTATGCTACAAATTTTATTTTCATTTGATTTTGCGAGATACAGGATTTGTATATTTAACTTTCCAATAAAATTTATTTTATCCTGCAAAACATTTGTCTTTTCAATAAAAATATCAGACTGTGTTTGTAAAATCGATGTCATATCAGGTTTTACATCCGGGACAATAATATCGCCCTCAAGTAAAATTTGTGTTTCCTGCGAACCAACCTTTTTATTCAAAAAAATATTTTTCATAATCAAATCATCAGACATATTTTCCACTCCAAATTTTAATTTATAAAACAAATTTATTCAGCGCAAAAAAAAATATGTCACTTAAATCAAAATAAAAACTCTAAAAAAATTTTTTATATATCAACCTAAAACACGCTATTAACAAAAAATATATACACACAAAAAAATCTCCGAGATAAAAATCAAATTACCTCCGAGATTAATTTTTTAATATTAAATTTCTGCTTTTAAAAATTAATTTACATACAAATTTCTCAGCTCATCAAAATCATTTATCAATTTATATCTAAAATGAATCTCACCCAAAATATTTTCGTACTGCTTATTCAAATTTAATTGCCGTTTTATTTCATCCGTTCCATACCAAACATTTTGTTTATCTTTTTCTAAAGCTGCTTTATAATCCGCCATTCCAATATATAATTTAACTTTGCTATTTTTTACTTTTTCATTCCACCAATCAATCACAGTTTTATAATCCGCTTTTTTATGACCAATCTGCCAATAAACCTGCGGAGCAATATAATCCACCATATTAGTTTTTATCCAATACAAACTATCGCAATATAAATTATTATAAGATTCAAAAGCTTGTGTATTGCTTCCTTCCGGATGTGTTTTTTTGTTTGCCCAAACACCTGCCGGACTGACTCCAAATTCTATTTTTTTATTTTCTTCATGCACGCGTTTATTCAACTCATAAATCAATTTATTTATATTATCGCGGCGAAAATCATCTATATTAACAAAATTTTGCCCATACTTTTTAAACGACTCATCATCTTCAAATTCTTTTCCGGGATAAAAATAATCATCCAAATGAATTCCGTCGACATCATAATTTTTTACTATTTCAATCACGCCATTAATTATTAATTTTCTTACTTCAGGAATCGCCGGATCAAAATAATAATTTCCGTCTTTTTTATATTTTACAACCCATTTTTTTTCGCCACTCGCATGTTTTTTAGCAGGATTATTTTTATCAAGCGAATCAAATTCTTTATCTCCATTTTTTGTGATTCTAAATGGATTTATCCAGGCATGTAATTTTATTTTTTTTTCATGACATTTTTTTACCCAATAATCCAATACGTCAAAATTATCTTCTGGAGCAAGACCTTGTTGCCCTGTTAAATATTTGCTACATGGAAAATATTTTGATTTATAAAAAGCATCACACGACGGTCGAACTTGCAAAAATATATCCGTCATTTTCATTTTTTTACAATTGTTTATTATCAAATCCGCTTGCTCTTTTAATAATTTGGAATCAGTTGTTGGTTTATCTGGATAATCAAGCGAAAAAATTGTTGTAACCCAAATACCTCTCATTCGATTTCTTTCTTCGCCATAAATTTTTATATTGCTAAACAAAAATAAAGCCAAAACTATCATCACAATCACATTTTTTTTGCTCACTATAATTCCACACTCCAATTTTAAAAATAAATTTAAAGCCACTTTATTCTATAACACCATTTATTATTTTTCAAACGTTATATATTTTTTTGCTACGCATATATATAAATTATTACAAGCGTTTGGAGGTTTTTATTTATGCTTTACAATCGATTTTTTATAAATTTAAATCAAGTCGATTCAAATTATGCGATTAAAAACAAAAAAATTATCGGTCGTTGTAAAATCGAAAAACATGGAAATTTTGGGCAAATATATGTCTGGGTACAAAATTTAAAATCGGGCAAATATGATTTTTATTTGATAAGCAAAAAAACAAATTCGTTTCACAAAAACAAAATTGGCGAAATAAAAATAGATGAACGAGGATACGGAGAATTAAATTTTAATTTCGATACAAATAATTCCGTAAATCAAAATTTAAATTGTGAAGAGATAAATATTGTCGCGTTGACAACCAAAGATAAAATTTTAATAGTTGCTGAAGGATATAAAAATAATTTTCACATGGATTGGCATGATAACTTTAAAAATAATTTTTTTGAAAGCGAACATCATATAAAAAACAATGACCCGGTAAAAAAAATTAATTCAATTGAGACAGAAAAAAATAGCGTGGTTAAAAATTTAGACGAGAAAAATAATTCGGATTGCGAGCATAAAAAAAATAATGATGCAGAAATAAAACTTGACGAAAATAAAATTTGCGACGATGAGAATAAAACAAAAATTAAAAACGATTTATCTGAGACAGAAAAAAATGTTTCAAATCAAAATATCAACCAAAAAAATAATCATGATGCTCAACTCGATAAAAATTTTGACGCAGAAAAAAATAATACCGAGAAAATAAAATCTAACGAAAATAAAATTTTTGATGCAGAAAAAAAAGATGAATCCGAAACAAATTTAAATCAAAACACAGATATTTTTAGAATTATGGCAGAAAAAATAAAACAAGAACTTGATGATAAACGACAAACCGATTTCATGACACAAAAAAATCTGTCAAAAATAAATTACGAAACAAAAAACGATTTGGATTTTCTTTTTGAAATAAATCAGCCGATAAAACCGTTTGAAACACAAAAAAAAGAGATAGACTGGGTTCGTTTATCTCTCAAAGAAATATCTTTTTTGCCAATAGATTTTTGGAATTTAATCAATCATCCATTTATATTTTATGCTTATTTAAAAAACAAACATTTTATTTTGGGGCGCGAAAAAAACAATCAAAACAAATTTATTTTTGGCGTGCCAGATAAATATCAGCCCGAATATAAAACTTGTATGCAAAAATTTGGCTTCCAGCAATTTAAATTATGCCGTGAAACAAAAAATATTTTTGATAACGATGGTTATTGGCTCATGTCAATCGACTTCTAAAATTTTTTGCTACGAAAATAATAAAATAAATATTGCTGCGCATATCCTGCCAAATCTCCAAAATTATTTTTTGCGAACTCATGTATTTTTTTTATATCCGCCTCTTGATTCCCAAAAAAAATTTTTTGCGATACTTTTTTAATCCATGTATCAATTGGAAAAATTTCGCGCCGACCATAAGCAAATAATAAAACACAATCCGAAACTTTATCGCCAACTCCTTTTATTGACATTAAATTTTTTTTAATAATTTCTGTCTCGCGATTTTTTAAAGCCTCTAAATCCAAACCATTTTTTATTTTATTCAGCGCATCTAAAACATAATTTAATCTAAATCCCATTTTGCAATTCATAAGTTTTTCTTCGCTTGCATTTTTTAATTGCGAAAAATTTGGGAAGGCAAAATAATTTTTTTCGATTTCATTGCCAAACTCACACGACATTTTTTCTATTATTTTTTTTATTCTTGGGATATGATTATTTTGCGAGATAATAAAAGAAATCAAAGTCTCAAATTTTTCCTGATTCAAAATTCTTATGCCACCACAAAAATTTATTGCCTCAGCTAAAATTTTATTTTTTTTCGCCAAAACTTTTTTTATCTCCGCATAATTTCTCTCTAAATCAAAATAATTAATCCAAATATTTTCAAATTCATCGATCAAACACGGCCAAAAAAAAATTTCATTATCATCCTGTTTTATATTTAATTTTTTTCCGTGTGCAATAATAAAATAATTATTTTTCGCACCCAAAAATCTAAAACACTGTCCGCATTCCAAAGTTTGCTTAATATCAAAATCATTAATATCAAAAACTTTTATTCCATTTTTATATTTTTTATACCTCATAAAAAAATCTCCAGTTCAAAAAAAATTTACATTCACAAAACAAATTTCAAATTAACATAAAAAAAAATTTATGACTAATCAGCCATAAAATTTTTTTCGTTCAAGCTTAAAAAAAACTATCATATTCCAAAATCAAAATCAGCCATATAAAAAATCTACGATAAAAAAATTTTACATCTAACAAACAAATACGGGCACAAATGCAATTTATAAAAAGGACACAAAAAAAGAGAGTGAACAAATTTTTCAGATGCCACTCCCTTTTTTGTTACTTTATCAGATTTCTCTGATTGTTATCGTCACCTTTTTCTAATATACTAAAAGGCTTACTTTTCATTAACTGTATTTTTAAATCACCTTTAGCATTCTTTTTAAGAAATTCTTTCATATCCACCATAGATTTAAAAAACTTGCCTTTGGGTGATTTTTTATTAAAGTCCTGTTTTTTACTGTCTTCCACCAATTTCCCTAGTTTTTTTTCGTCAGCTCCAAAAGTAAGGAAAGCGGTATAGATCTGACATAAGTATTCAGTCTGATTCTTTTGTGCTCTACTTTTGTCTGGTTCGGATGGCTTATAAAAACCATCACCTTTTTTCAAATCCATAAAACCTTTAAAAAGAGTCATAACAAGTGATGCTAACACCGCGATTGCAATCATTGTAACTACGGATGCAAATACGACGGCAATGAATGGTAAAGCTCCACTCGTTGCCAAACTAAAACCCAAAGCGGATGCGATCTTATTTACTAAAATATAACCGCCAGCATAACCTACCAGCCCCTCACAAGCAAACATAATAAGCTTCGTTGATAGCTTATTTTTCGAATTTCCAAAGAAAGGTATATTACCTTTTAAATTGTTATCCCAAAATTCTTGCTTAAACTTATACCTTCGCGTTGCGCTATAACCTGCATTTTTAAATAGCTTTTCGGTCTCTTCAAGATTATTTTTGATCATGTCAACCGCAAAATCATCTTCCATGATGTCCGACAGAAGCGATTGAAAACTTTTATCCCCACTCAATGTATTTAAATTGTTAACCAAACTATTCAACTGGTCTTTACTGTTCAACCTAAACAACCCTTCAATAAAAGTCGGTACAAAAAATTTTTTACTTTCATTTTTTATATCTTTTATACCATGTGAAGATAAACCTAAAGCCAAAACATGCTGTAAATATTTACCTTTTGACTTATCACCTTGATCCTGTTCTTTTAAAATCTCTACCTCTTTGTGTACTTTAGCTGCTATGCCATCCATTTGACCTTTTGCCTTCTGAAACTCATCGGAATTTGACGTTAAAAGCAGACTCCGAAGAAAATTTTGTATAGCACCATTTACATCTGTAACATCGCCAAAAAGTTTCTTGCTAACAAAATCACTATACTCATCGAATCCCTGTGTTATTTTTTCTAGTTCTTCATTATTAGCAATTGCTTTCAAATCATTGACATTTTTTTTATTGCCTTTATTTTCTTTTTGTTTTATTTTTTCACCACTAGTAGAAATTTCATTTCTATCAACATCAGGCAAATTACTAAATTGTTTAATAAAAACCTCCAGCGCTTCAGACACTGACGTTGACATTTTTTCATCTTCTGGACAAAATTCTTTCACGCAGTTTTGTCGTTCTCCGTTAGATCGCGCCATAACCAACTTTTTTTTAAGATGTTTTGATAACATATTTAATAATTTCTTTTCATTATCCCCAGTAATACAGTCATCTTTAACGCCATCCATAATCTGTTGAATTTCTCCATCCAGTCCGTTATCGTCTCCTAACTTCTTCTTCTTCTTACCCTTTTTATTTGGTTTAATGTCATTTCCATTTATGCTGTTTAAGCCTAGTGCTGTAAATATATTACTTAATTGATCTTTGTGATACCCTCCCGCCATTGCATTACGATTATTCTTAATTTTCTCCTTCACAGCTTCCATTATAGCATTATCTAATTTTTCAACAGCTTTATTGTAATCGTCAATTAACTGATCTCGTGTTTTACTGTCTTCCACGTCTTTTAACTTGCTTACTTTGTCTTTAAATTCCTTAGCTGCTCTCGATAAAAATACTTTTTTATCACGTTCATCAGCAATTTTTTCGTAATCAATTTTCTTATCAGTGTTGATATTCTCTTCAATTTCATCTTTTTCTTCTTCTTTTTTATTCTCTTCTTTAATTTCTTCTTTCAATTGTTCAAAGTCACTCAGTACTTTCAAAATTTTAACTTTATCATTGTCATTGTTATTGATTATGTCGTCTATATTATTCTTATTTTCGACAGAAGCTTTCTCTTTTATCAACTTATCAAAAACAACATCGTCGATGGATTTTCCTAGATTCTGATATTTTTGTAATATATCATTAACACTTTCATTATCAATATCATTATCAATTATATTATTATTATCCTCTATTATAATATCATTAGTATTTTTATTCTCATTCTTTTTATTAATTTTTTTCTTATCAAAATTATTTTCACTCGCAGCTTTCGCCAATTTATCCATATCATTCAAAACATTATTAATATCTACCGGCCCATTCTGTTGGATATTTTCATTATCAACATTTAAACCATTTTTGTTATCCGTATTTATTATATTATTATTATTAATATTATCATTTTTTTTACCTTCCTCAAGCTTCGAACCAAAACCATCCCCAAGATACTCTGACATACTCTTGAGATTTATCGCTGCTGCTTTATCTAATCTTTTTCTTTTTTCATTTGAAATTTTAATTTTAGATCGATTCTTTAGATAATCAATAGTCGTTTTCAAGGCATACCATACCGCTATACTATTATCTGTGTTAATTGAAGAAATTGGGTGAAAACCACTTTGTCCACCGCTTCCGATTATACAAAGATCGACTTTGCCTCCTCCTTTATTATTAATAGGAATAAGCAACGAATTCTTTTCAAAAACACTCTCATGAAGCTTATCCAACCAATCTTCTTTAATACCAAAATTCAGATCTGACATATTAATGTTAGGGTTTAACATACCCATTTCCTCGCTGTCGTTATTATTCTCTTTCATATCCAACACCCTCCTCTAAAATACAAAAAAACAAATAGCACACTTTTAGTATAAATCAAAAAAAAGTGTCTGTCAAGTGTTTTTTTTATGCAAAATATATTTTATTCAAAACAAAATTATATCTGCTATTTTTTTATATCATAAAATAAATATATTGCAAAAAAAATTTTTTATTTAAATCTTGACTAAGCCAGATAAAAAAATTTTATCTCACTTGCCAAATAAAAATTAAATCAAACTCATAAATATTTTATATAAACAAAAAAGCGACTGAAATATAAAAATCAATCTATTTTATTTTTTTTGATTTCAAAATTCCAGGCATCACGACACATATCTTCCAAATTTTTTTCAGCCTGCCAATTTAAAATTTTTTTTGCCTTAGAAACATCTGCAAAACTTACAGCTAAATCTCCGTGTCTTCTTGGCTTAAATTCACAATTTATTTTTATTCCGTTTACCCGCTCAAAAGTTTTTATTAATTCCAAAACGCTATAACCTTTTCCCGTTCCCAAATTAAAAATTTCGCAGCCATTAATATTTTTTATAAAATCCAAAGCTTTTAAATGTCCAAGAGCTAAATCTACAACATGAATATAATCTCTTATCCCGGTTCCATCCGGCGTATCAAAATCATTTCCTGTCACATAAAATTTTTTTTCCTGTCCGGTCGCAACTTTTATTATAAGTGGCATTATATTTTTAATGTTTTTTTTTGGATCATCGCCAATTAATCCGGAAGCATCTGCCCCAATTGGATTAAAATATCTCAACGAAATTATTTTCCACCGCTCATCGCTTTTACATATATCAAAAATTATTTTTTCGATCATAATCTTCGTTGTTCCATACGGATTTTTTGCCTCGCCAACTTTTTGATTTTCATGATTCGGCACAGAATTTTTTTCTCCATAAACAGTTGCTGACGACGAAAAAATTAAATTCCGACAATTATTTTCTTCCATCGCTTTTAATAAATTTATTGTACCCAAAACATTATTTTCATAATAATCCAGCGCACAAAAAATAGATTCTTCCGGAGATTTTAAAGCTGCCAAATGCACGACACAATCAAATTTAAAATTATCAAACACATTTTTTATACTTTCGCGATTAATTAAATCTCCAATTACAACTTTTATTTTTTTGCCCGAGATTTTTTCAATTCGCCTAACAACATCAAAATCACTATTTATAAAATTGTCAAACAAAACAATTTCGTGTCCCGCCTTTAAAAATTCTACACAAATATGACTGCCAATATATCCGGCGCCCCCTGTTATCAAAACAAACATTAATTATCACCCAAAATTTTTTTTATAAATTATAAATCACTCAAAAAATATTTTTATACATAAAAAAAACGCCTATTTAATCTCAAGCGTTTTATTTTTCATATACAAAACAAAATTTAAATCATCAAAGCCATCAGCAATTATTTTAAATCCCAACAAATTTTTTTCTTGCTTATAATCTAATTTAATATCGCGAATCTTTTTCGTCAATTCATTTGCTCTCGAACCGAAATATAAAATTCCTGTTTCATTTTCATCTATTTGCTTATCAAAAATAAACTTATGATCTTTTAAAACTTCATTATTATACGACATAAATTTTATATAAACCAAACTCGAACCCGAATCTAATTTTATTTCGATTTTTTGATCATTTTCAGCATAAGCCCGACGCATTTGCTCAACAAAAAAATACTGCGCGATTCTAACTTCATCCAACAAATTTTTCTTTTCAAACAAAACATTATTTGCCTTGTTTAATAAAAAAATAATTTCTGTCGCAATCATAATTATCAAACCAAACAAACCAAGACTTATAATAATTTCTAAAACGCTATAACCATTTTTTTTAATCATTTGTGTTTGCATTAGTCGTTGTTTCAACATAATATTTTTCATCTTCGCTCAAACTTAAATAATTTTTATTGATCGATTCGATTCCAGTATTTATTTTTATTTTTATAATTCCATCTTTTAAACTCCAACTAGCTTCTTTTGTTTGTGGCGATATTTTTTGTTTCAAATAATTTTTTGCGTACAAATTATTTATTATATCCTCAGCAGTATTTCCTAACGGATCATTTGACTCCGATTCATACAAATCTTTCGCACTATCAATAATTTTTGCCGACTGAATATCAGTTTTTAACTTAGATTTTTCAGCTATGTTCGCAAAATTTGGCACAGCAATCGCAGAAATTGCTGCCATAATTGCTAGAACAACTATTAATTCAACTAAAGTAAAACCGTTTTTTTTAGCCATAAAAAATCACTCTCCAAAAATTATTTTTTTATAAACTTCACTCAAAGACGTATTCCCAATCAAAACATTTTTTATCGCATTTTCTTTTAAACTCAAAAAATTTTTCTCACGCACTAAATATTCTTTTATTTGCTCATAATTCGCATTATTCTCTATCAAAGATTTTATTTTTTCATCAACCAAAAAATATTCATAAACAGCAATTCGATTTTTATAGCCTATATTATTACAAAAATCACAACCGACACTTTCATAAACAAAAATATCATCATCCAGATTTAAAAACTTCGCATCATCATATTTTATTTTTACTTTCTTTTTACATTTATCACACAATCTTCTGACTAATCTCTGCGAAATTATTCCGCGAATCGTCGCCGACATCATAAAATTTTCTATTCCCATATCTTTTAATCTCATAATCGAACTTATTGCA
This sequence comes from uncultured Clostridia bacterium, assembly GCA_947167415.1. Taxonomy (GTDB): domain Bacteria; phylum Bacillota; class Clostridia; order Lachnospirales; family CAMVHY01; genus CAMVHY01. The sequence goes on along the minus strand of CAMVHY010000017.1, from coordinate 760 downwards.
TCATTCGTATGCAAAGTCGATAAAACTAAATGACCTGTAATTGCGCTTCTTATTGCAATTTCTGCCGTCGTTTTATCTCGTATTTCCCCAAGCATAATTATATCCGGATCCTGTCGCAAAATTGCTCTTAAAGACTGTGGAAAATCAAAATTTATTTTCGTATTTATATTAACTTGATTTACGCCATAAATAATATTTTCGACTGGATCCTCAACTGTCATTACATTTATTTCGTCCGTATTTAAATCGCATAAAAAACTATTTAACGTCGTAGTTTTTCCGCTTCCAGTTGGTCCAGTAATAATTATCGCACCGTGATTGCTCTGAAATAATTTTTCTAGCTCGGCTAAATCATTATCAAAAAAACCTAAATTATTCTTTTTTAAGTTTTTGTTATCGGCATAAATTATTCTTATCACGGCCTTTTCGCCATGAATCGTCGGAATCGTATTAACGCGGCAATTTATTTGCTCATTAAATTTAAAATTTCCGTCCTGCGGCAATCTTTTTTCCGAAATATCCATGCTCGAAATAATTTTTAAACGCGAAATTATAGAATCTAAAATATTGATGTCAAGATTTTTTATCACGTGCAGACAACCGTCGATTCTATATCTAACTCTTACTGTTTTTTCAAATGGTTCGATATGAATATCGCTTGCATTTTTTAAAATTGCTTCGTTTATAATCTCGTCCAGTGTTTCAATTATAAAATTTTTTGCTGTGTCATAACTGTCATAATCAAAAATATTATCCATGG
>CAMVHY010000016.1 GCA_947167415.1 uncultured Clostridia bacterium | reverse complement strand
AAATTTATGACCTTCAACAAATTTTTCCTCTCCAGTAATCATCATAAGAGTTCTATAAACTGACTTTTCATTATAATCTGCTAATGACAAACTACCTGTCGCATAAACAAGCGTCTGAATTATTAACTTATCTTTGTCTCTACGACTTATTGAAATTCCTGAAAAATTGCATAAATGATCCAACCTTTTACTGAATATTTTATACACCGTATTAAAATCTGTTTTTTCATCTAGCAACGGAATTATCCAACTCCCCAAACAGAAAAAAACTTTTTCGTGTGATATATATTCTGTGTGTTCTGATCCATTATGGAGTTTCAATTTAAGAATACTAGGAACAACGTTAAAATTATTTTTTGCCAAATCACGACCAATCGAACTAAACTCAGAAAAAAAGTTTTTAAGATTATCATTGGAGTTTAACGTGTCTTTATTAACAGTACTAAAAGTGAAATCCATATCGTTTGAGTTATTTCTAATCAAACTTGCAATATCATCAGCTGCCGAACAATGCGTATTGCTCGTAAAATTACCGCACATTGATTCAAAGCAAATCTTTTGATTCTCACCGGGTTTTCGAATTTTAATAGTGCCTAGATTCGCAACATTTGATTTTTTTATAGCCGCGTAAGCAAGCAATTTTTTAATCATAGAATCGTCAGCATATTCTTCAAAAGTTTTTTCGTTTATGAGATTAGGAACGCCAATCCAATGGAGATTAGATGCTGAAATAGTCTCATTCTCCAGATTCCGATAAATAAGATTTTCTACGATTCGGTTATACTCAGCAACTTTCTTTTTATTCTTTGATTTAAGAGCTTTTTCTTCTCTTTTATATAATAAATTACTAATTCTCTCCCAAGCACGGGGTTCAATTTTTTCAATAAGATTATAATAACATGCTAACAATTGATTTTTTTCATATTCTGATAATGAATTTGATTCAAGTATTTGCCAAATCAAATCATTTGTTTCAACAAGAATATCTAACAATTGATTTTGATGTTTATCATATATTTTTTTTCGTAATTCGTCAAACTCTGCTTGTTTCTTGTCAGATAACCTATTATATAGTGGCCATCCTTTCGGAGTATATTTTTTTTCATATTCAGATTCATTCACTTGTGGGATAACAGCTGTTTCAAGAAAACTAATATAAACATCAAATAAATTTATCTGTTCGCATTTATTTTTTTTAATTTTTTTAATATCAGCAAGGCATTCTCTTGCCATTTTATTGTCTTTGTCTAACTTTTCTTTCCATTTAAATGAGTCAAGCTTATTATTTAATTTGAATATATTTTCTTGAGTGACAGGCGCTTCATTAAAATAAAAAGTCTGGTTATATTCCGTATTTAAATACGGACCAATATCATCGGGGACTGAATCATCTGCATTTAAAATAGCTTCACGTAAATTTTTGCACAATAATTTGGAAAAAATCAGGCTTCTTATATTCCGATAAAAAAAACTTTCCAAAACTTTATTATATGCATTTATTTTTTCCCGATCTCCTGGAGTTTCTAACTCCGTTTTTTTTGGTTTTTTTGTATATAAAAATCTTTCAAAACAATCGCCATCAATCTTCGATATTACATCATCAGCATATTTCCAACGCAATTCCCTATCCAAAAACAAATAATTTTTCCACAGAAAATCATTTACTTCTACAAGTACGTCAAACAGCTCTTTTTGATACTTTTCATATTTTTCTTCTGAGTCATATTTTTTTTCGTTTCCTTCATATTTTTCATTAAGCTGTGGAACACTAAATTCCCCTAACATTGTCAAATAACCATCAAATCTCGCGCCATTACTTTGCAAATATGAAAAGTATTCTTTTAAAACTTCTTTACGACCATCCGGCTCCGTATTCAATTTGTTAAGCATATATTTCGCACAACCAAATCTCGTTTTGTCAAGTTGATTTTTAATTTCTGAGTCAACCTTGTCCATAAATTTAGCATATTCTTTCCGTAAATCTGAACTCCCGAGTAAATAATTTTCCCGAACATAATCATCAACACCTAAAAACAAAAGCAATAACCCATTCTGATAATTACTCCATTTACCTTTCGAACCATATTTTTTTTCGTTTCCTTCATATTTTTCGTTAAGCTGTGGAACAATAAATTCCCCTAACATTGTCAAATAATCATCAAATCTCGCATTATTATTTTGCAAATATGAAAAGTATTCTTCTAAAACCTCGTTCTCTTTGTCCAATGTTTTGCTCAATTTATCAGCCAAAATTTTGGGATTTTGACGTACATCTTCCATTGAACTTATTGTAATTTGTGACATAAAAAAATTCTCCTCCATTAAAATTTTTGTATTCGAACAAAATTTATATATCCGAATACAATTTTATTTTAACAAAAAAAATAATATTTGGCAATTATTTTTCGATGTTATAAAAAATTTATATGCAACAGATATAAAAGCAAAATTTAACCCAAAATAATTTTATTTAAAAACCAACTTAACTGATAACTTTATTTTAATCAACAAAAAAACTGCCGATTTTATTCGACAGTTTTTTTTAATAAAACCAAAATTAATTTTATCTTACATCATGCCCATGCCATTCATAGCAGCCGGATTTGGCATAGCTTGATTATTTTCTTCTTTTTTATCAACGACAATAGCTTCTGTAGTCAAACAAGTCCAAGCAACACTTGCGGCATTCTGTAAAGCGCTACGTGTGACTTTTGTCGGATCGATTATTCCGGCTTGAATCATATTTACATATTCTCCCGTAAGCGCATTAAATCCAATTTCGTCACTTGATTCTTGAACTTTGTTTACTATCACGGCGCCTTCAAAACCTGCATTTTTAGCAATTTGACATAAAGGTGCTTTTAAAGCTTCTAAAACTATTTGTGCGCCACTTTTTTCGTCGCCTTCTAAATTATTAATCAATTCAACAACATATTTTATAGCATGGATATAAGTTGCCCCGCCACCTGCAACTATTCCTTCTTCGACAGCTGCTTTTGTTGCGGCTAATGCGTCTTCGATGCGCAATTTTTTTTCTTTTAGTTCAGTTTCTGTTGCGGCTCCAACTCTTATAACTGCAACTCCACCTGATAATTTTGCTAAACGCTCTTGTAATTTCTCTCTATCAAAAACCGATGTCGTATCATCAATTTGTAACTTTATTTGGCTAATACGATTTTTAATATCGTTTTTATCTCCTGCACCATCAACTATCGTAGTATTTTCTTTATCAACTTTTACTGTTTTCGCACGACCAAGCATTTCTAATTTCGCATCTTTTAATTCTAAACCAACTTCTTCAGAAATAACTTTTCCGCCAGTTAAAATCGCAATATCCTCAAGCATTGCTTTACGTCTGTCACCAAAGCCTGGAGCTTTTACAGCAACACAATTAAACGTCCCACGTAATTTATTTACGACAAGTGTTGTCAAAGCTTCGCCTTCGATGTCTTCTGCAATAATTAACAACTTCGCTCCGGACTGAACAATTTGTTCAAGTAAAGGTAAAATCTCCTGTATGTTTGAAATCTTTTTATCCGTTATCAAAACATATGGATCTTCCAAAACTGCCACCATTTTATCGCTATCAGTTACCATATAAGACGAAACATATCCACGGTCAAATTGCATTCCTTCAACAAGATCAAGTTCTGTTTGCATTGTTTTAGATTCTTCAACAGTTATTACACCGTCTTTCGAAACTTTTTCCATTGCATCGGCGACTAAATTTCCAATGCTTTCATCTCCAGCAGATATCGACGCAACTTTTGCTATTTTATCTTTGCCACTTATATTTTGACTTGCTTCAGATATTTTCTTTACAACTACATCAACTGCTTTGATCATTCCTTTTTTTAAAATTATTGGATTTACACCAGCGGCAAGATGTTTTACTCCTACGCTTATTATTGCTTGAGCCAAAATTGTTGCCGTTGTTGTTCCATCTCCGGCCGTATCGTTTGTTTTTGTCGAAACTTCTTTTACAAGTTGAGCTCCCATATTTTCAAATGCATTCTCGAGTTCTATTTCTTTTGCAATTGTCACACCGTCATTTGTTATTAATGGCGTTCCATAAGATTTTCCCAATACAACATTTCTTCCTTTTGGCCCGAGAGTAATCTTCACCGTATCCGCAAGTTGGTTTACTCCACTCGTTAATAATTCGCGTGCCTCTGCACCATATTTAATTTCTTTTGCCATAAAAAAATAAAACCTCCAAAAAATTTTTTTTATTCAAGAACAGCTAAAATATCGTTTTGCTTAACTATGATATATTCTTCCGAATTCAATTTTATTTCTGTTCCGGCATATTTCGAATAAACAACTTTGTCGCCGGGTTTTACTTGCATAATAATTTCTTTTCCGTCGATTATTCCGCCGGGACCAACAGCAATTACTTCTGCTTCTTGCGGTTTTTCCTGTGATTTTGCCGCCAAAATAATTCCGGATTTTGTTTTTTCTTCGGCATCACATTGTTTTAAAACTACGCGATCGCCCAAAGGTTTTAAACTAGCCATAAAAATAATTCCTCCTAATTTTTTCTGCGCTTGAACATAAAAAAAAATTGACAAGCACAACGTGGATTATAATAAATTAATTTTTTGCTTTCAAGATTTTTTTTTGGAACTAAAAAAATTTATGCTCAGTTTATTTTAGATATACCAATTTTTTTTGGCTTAAAATTTTATTTTGTTACGCGAAAATATTTTTTTATTTAAGTCTGATTTTTTTTATTAAGCAAAGATATAATTTCCTGATTTTTATTTTTGAGTAGATTAGTTAAGTCTAAAATTTGTTTGTTTTTTATTTCGAGCTGTTTATTTTTTAGATTTAATCGGTTTTTTAATTTATTAATTTGAATTTGATCTGTTTCTTGAGATTCATGGGGAAAATTTTTTGTCTGAAAAAAATCGTCTGTTAAATCAGGCAAAAATTTTATTTCGGCAGGACAATTTTTGTTTACATAAAGCTCACGACAGAAAAAACTTTTTTGATTTTGATTTTGATCGCTTAAATAAATTGCTTTTGTAATATTAAAATTATTCGAGCTGTAAATTTTAGGCGTGTCAAAAATAAATCCGTTGTTATTTGACATGCAAAAATAAATTTTGTCGTTAATTGTCCAAAGCGCATATAAATTATTTTTTATGATTAAAAGCAAAGGATTATTTATGTTTGGATCTTGAAATAAAATTATTGGTTTGGAAAAAAATTTATCTTGTTTGCGTTTATAAATTAATTGTCTAGTAAAAAAGTTTTGATTGATAAATAAAGCATGTATTGAATTATCTGTCGTTAAAAAATTTAAATCGGAGATATCTTGAAAGTTAGAATAAATATTATAAAAATCTGTTTGAAGTTCGGAATTTATTTCACGGTAGCCAAGATTTATTTCACCGGAATTTGATTTTGTTTTGTAAAAAATTAATGCGTGATGAGAATTTAATTTTTGTATAAAAAAATTTTTTATGTCGTAAAATTTGTCGATTTGATTTAAAACTTGCCAGCGGTTATTTTGTAACTTGCTTAATGTAATATAAAAATTATTTTTTTCGGACGACGGAATATTATAGAGTAAAAAAAAATTTTGATGTGAATTTGTTTTTTGTATGAGCGGATAAATTTTGAGCTCGTAATTAAATTTTTGTTTTAAAATATTTTTTTGTTGCCAAGAATTATTTTTATAAAGACATAAAAATAGCTCACTGGATTTTTTTTGTGTAAATAAATAAATTTGATTATTAATTATGTCGATGGAAAAATTTTTTTTAGCATCGCCAATTATAATTTTTGGCGGTGTTTTTTTATTGTTCACAGGAAAAATTTTTTCTTGGATTATATTTTCACCGTCATGATAAAACGAAAATATTTGTTCTTGAAACGAAATAATATAAAAAATATTAATCACCCCATGAGATTTTTATTGCGTATTAAATTTTATTTGAGCTGATAAAAAATAATTCTTGAAAATAATTTTTTTTTGCGCGGCATATATTTTTTTTTATAAAAATCAAAAGGGGTTTTAAATTTGAATTATTTATGGGGAAGCATGATTCTAATCGGAATTTTTTTTGCGTTTATAAATAATAATTTAATGTCGGTTGCAAACGGTGTAATAAATTCTTCACGTGAAGCTGTAAATATTTCTATTACGATGCTTGGAGTTTTATCGGTTTGGACAGGATTAATAAAAATCGCGGAAAAATCTGGCATGATGGATTATCTATCACAAAAAATTATGCCGTTTTTAAAATTTTTATTTCCCAAGCTAGACAAAAATTCAAAGGCATTAAAATATATTTCGATAAATATAATTGCGAACGCATTGGGATTAAGTTGGGCAGCAACTCCTGCAGGTTTAAAAGCGATGGATGAGTTACAAAAAATAAATTCTAAAAAAGATACGGCAAGCCGTGAAATGTGTATGTTTATGATTTTAAATATGTCCTCGTTGCAAATAATCTGCATAAATATAATTGCTTATCGTGCGCAATATAATTCTAAAAATCCATCTGAAATAATCGGTCCAGGAATTTTAGCGACGTTGATTTCGACTTTAAGTGCGATTTTAATCACAAAAATTTTTGAATTTCGGGATAATAAGTTAAGTGATAAAGCGTGAAATTAATAATTTTTCTTTCTGAGTTAATTATGCCGTTAGCATTTTTAAGCATAATTTTATATGGCTATGAAAAAAAAATTGATATCTATGAAGCATTTATAGAAGGAGCAAAAGAAGGCGCACAAGTTATTTTTAAAATTTTTCCGACGTTAGTTGGATTAATGACGGCCGTAGGAATTTTGCGTGAGTCAGGTGCGCTTGATTTTTTTAGTAAATTATTAAGTCCAATTGCTAATTTTTTTGGTTTTCCAAAAGAAGCTGTCCCATTAATTTTTATGAGATTAGTTTCGTCTTCGGCGTCTACAAGTTTATTGCTAGATATTTTTAAAAAATATGGTCCGGATTCGTTTGTTGGAAAACTTGTTTCGATTATGATGTATTGCACAGAAACAATTTTTTATACGATAAGTATTTATTTTATGAGTGTAAAAATAAAAAAAATCCGATATACACTTAAAGGAGCGTTAATCGCGAATATTATTGGAATAATTGCATCTTTGTTCATAGCAAAAATTTTTGCTTGACAGAGATTTTTTTTTGTTTAAAATGTAAAGTGTGTTCGAACACATTTAAAATAAAAAAATTTAAGGAGAGATAAGTTATGCAAGGATTCATGAGTTTATGGAATCAAGAGGGGCAAAAAAATTCAACCGGATCGTATGGCAACTTTCCTGCAGAATCTATGAGTCAAAAATATCTGGACAAATCTTTTCTTGGAAAGAAAACGCGGCTTGTGAAAGACAAAAAAATTATTCATCCAAAGAGAGAATCAGGTAAAAGTTTTAATAAAAATAAATAAGTTTTAATAAAAATCAACAAGGCTCTGTTATAAATAAAAAAAATAGTAAAGGTTTATAAGCATAAAAAATGAGCTTTATATTTAGAAGCTCATTTCTTTTTTGTAAAAAAAATTTTGTAGTGATTAAATTTTTATTTATAGCTATGGGAAAATTTTTTTGACATGAGTTTTTTATTTAAAATATAAAATATCAAGGAGAGAAAAATTATGGAAAAACCGAAACGTTTGTGGGTTAAAAAAGCTATATCTAAAAAATCGGTTAAAAATAAAAGTTTTTTGTTGAAAAACACAGCTCTTATTCAAGAAATAATAAATTTATCAGAGCAATCAAACAGTTATTTAATAGATAATGAAGGCAAAGTTATTGACCTCTTCAATAATCTTAATGAGAACGTAATAAGGCATATAAATCCATTAGATTACGAAAAATATAAGCAAGAGATATCCGATTTAGAAAAATCAGCTTACGATTTTGTTACTTGTAAAAAGAAAAATTGGAATAATTTGCTTCATAATGTCCTTCAGAGCGCAAATATTACACGAGAAACAATAAGCATATTAAGTTTAAAAAATAACAATCCAAATCAACAAGCCCGTATACCTAATTTTGAAACAGAAGAAGAAGATAAAAATCTATAATCAGTAGAAATTTAGTTTTATATCCTTTGCTTGTTTTCTTTGTTTAAAATGTAAAATGTGTTCGAACACAATTAAAATAAAAAAAATTTAAAGAGAAATAAATTATGAACAAAGTATTTCCTGATAATAAAAATCAAGTTCTTTTTGAAATGAAAGTGTTGTTGGGGGTAAATATTTTAAGTCTAAATGGAAATAAGGCTGTAAAAACAATCAATTTTCCGAAATGGAATTTAAAAAAAACTAAAAATTTTAATCCAAAAATTTTAAGTGATGAGAATATCCTCGGAGTATGTAAGAAATTTAATGAGTATTTTGTGAAGCAAAGAAATACAAATGATTATGGCAAATATCAAAGGCAAATAGAAAATTTAGAAAATCCAGGTCACTTTTTTGCTTCTTGGAATCCGGAACAATTTTATGGATTATGCCAAGATATTATTAATACCGCTGGTTTTACAGAACAACAAATTAAAAATATAATTTTTTTTGATAGCAATAAAAATCAAAGTAATAATCAGCACGAATTTGCACCAAATTTAGAAGCAAAGAAGGAAAGCCACACTCAGCACTACAAATAATTACTGCGTATACGACAGAAACAGGTTTGATACTTGGATAAGAAAAGATACACGAAAAGACAAACGAAATCCCAACATTCCAAAAAATGCTGGAAATGCTAAACATAAAACGAAAAATCATTAAATGCACTGTCAGCGTGAAATCAGCCAGGAAATAATACGAAAAGACGGAGCATATGTCCTGGCGCTGAAAAAAGATTAGCTGGAACTTTATGAAAATGTAAAAATTTATTCTGACAATGAAAGACTAGAAGGTTTTGCAATTTTGGAGAGAAATCACGCTCGAATAAAGAAAAGAAACTGTAGAAAACTGGGGAATATGGATTAGATTGGCTAAAAAAAAGCGTTATAAATGGCCTGAAATGAAAGGTGTTTTTTCGCTCAAGAGAACAATTTCTACACCGAAAAAAATAACCTGCGACACAAGTTATTACATCACTTCAATAGAGGTAGATGAAAAAAATTTTTGTCAGCGCTGTGTGAGCATTGAAAGGTTGGGAGCATGCATCGGTTTTTGGACGCAGTTTTTCGCGAGGATAACTGCGTTTTCCATTCTGAACAAGCGTATATTACCGAAGTATCAAGCAAAATCTTCTGTTTTTTCTTCTCAATGCCAAACTTCTGTTTGATGTTCTTTCTGTTTAAAATTTATGAAACACGCGTGATTGTTTTTATTTTTGACTTGTTTTTTATGCGAGTGCTACCTAGATTGGTTTTTGATTTTAAAAAAAATTGAAAAATAAATTTGTGTGTATTAAATATGGTGGATAAGTCCGCTAAAGTTATAGATAAAAGCTAAACAGCCTTATATAATTATAAAAACGAAAAAGTAACTCTTGAAAAATTTGTATATAAGAATATGTTTGTCAAACATAATTCATTTATAAATGTTTGGTTAGCTGTGCTTAAAAAAATTATTTTTTGCTAAAAACAAAATAGGTAATTAAAGAAAAAAAAATATGTTATTTATTATTAGTAGCACATAAAAAAATTTTTTGGGGCAAAAAAATGATTTATATGCGTCAGGCATTAAAAAACGCAAAAAAAGCTTTTAAAATAAACGAAATTCCTGTGGGATGCGTTATAGTCCGCGAAAATAAAATTATTTCCCAAGGCTATAATCAAAGAAATAAAAAAAATAATGTTTTGTATCACGCCGAAATTATTGCGATTAATAAAGCTTGCAAAAAAATAAATGATTGGCGATTAGAAAACTGTATTTTATATTCAACGCTTGAACCGTGTGCAATGTGTGCCGGAGCAATTTTACAGGCACGTATAAAAAAAATAATTTTTGGTTGTTATAATCATAAATTTGGATGCGCTGGGTCGGTCATAAATTTATTTGAGCAAGAAAAGTTTAATCACAAAGTAGAAATAATTTCGGGTTTAATGCAAAATGACTGTGAGAGTGTTTTAAAAAAATTTTTTAAAGCTTTGAGAGAGACAAAAAAAATTGAACAAAAGGAGATTTAATTATGAAAATAATATTGGCCGGATGCGAAGGAAGAATGGGAAAAGTTGTGATTGAGTTGGCAAAACAAAAAAAACATGAGATTGTTTGCGGAATTTCGCGACACACAAAAAAAAATCATGATTTTATAATTTTGGATAACATAAATAAATTTGATGGACAAGCCGATGTTTTAATAGATTTTTCTGTTGCTAACGCGACAAGTAATTTTGTTAATTATTGTGTCGAAAAAAAAATTCCTGCCGTAATTTGTACAACAGGATTAAATGACCAGACTGAAAATTTGATTTTTGCGGCTGCGAAAGAAATTCCGATTTTTAAATCAGCCAATATGTCACTGGGAATAAATATAATCGCTTTGATTTTAAAAAATTTCTCACAGATGCTTTTTGATTTTGATTTTGATATCGAAATTCTTGAGAAACATCATAATAAAAAATTGGATGCGCCAAGTGGAACGGCGCTTTTGTTGGCGGAAATAATTAAAAAATCTGTAAAGCAAAATTTAAATTTGGATTATGAGCGAAATCATTTGAGAAATAAAAATGATTTAGGCATAGTTTCGATACGTGGCGGAAATATCGTTGGCGAACACGAAATAATTTTTGCCGCTCAAAACGAAACCATCGAAATAAAACATATTGCTCAATCAAGAGAAATTTTTGCTTTAGGTGCAATAAAAGCCGGCGAATTTATTTTAAATAAAAACTCCGGCTTATACTCAATGCAAGATATATTAAAAGAAAATCTTGCTTAAAATTAAAATTTTGGCTTTTAAAATAAAAACATTGGCTTTAATTAGGTAGCGTTCACATAAAATAAAAATATATTGAGCAAAGAGAAAAGGTGATAAGATAGAGATATGAAACTGACAAAAATACAATATAAAAAGCTGGAGGAATTAATGCCGATAGCGAGGAAACCGGCAAAGTCAAACTACCAATTCATGTGTGCGATGCTTTACATAATAGAGAATGGTTGCAAATGGAGGGCATTACCAAAAAAATATGGAAACTGGCACACAATTTATATGAGATTTAGTAGATGGTCGAAGAACGGTACGATTGCCAAAGCTATTGCTTTTTTTCTTTAAAAACTTAATTTTAGAAGCTATGAAAAAG
>CAMVHY010000015.1 GCA_947167415.1 uncultured Clostridia bacterium | reverse complement strand
AAAAAAATATCAAGAAACATCATTTTGAGAGCATAATCAAAATAAAAAAATGACGCCATTTAACGCGACGCCATTTAACGCTCCCCAATGTAGATTCTAAAGCAAAAATTTTTATTTGTCAAGTGGTAATTCAAATATTTTTATAAATTTCATATGTTAATTAATATTTGTTTGGGTGAAATATTTTTGCCCACGACTTAATTTAAAAAAATTTTTTGCTTGCTAAAATATTAATCAAAAAAATTTAGGGTGATTAATTGTGGCTGATATTTTAAAAAAAATTGAAAAAGACGGCTTAAAAAATTTATATTTATTTTATGGCACAGAAAATTATTTGATTGATTATTATGTTGACGCGATGAAAAAAAAATTTGTGAATCAAAATTTTTTGGATATGAATTTTAATATTTTTAATGGGAATGTATTTGAAATAATTGATTGTGCAAAATTATTGCCTTTTATGAGCGAACACAGATTAATTTTGATTAAAGAAAGTGATTTTTTTTATACGGGCAAAAAAAATGAAGTAGATATGATTTTAAAAAGTATGCCTGATTTTTGTGAAACAAATATTTTAGTTTTTGTAGAAAAAAAAATAGATAAGCGAAATAAGTTATATAAAAAAATTTGTGATGTGGGAGAAATTTTTGAAATAAAATCGCCATCGAAAAAAGAATTGATTAAGTGGATTATAAAAATTTTTAAACGCGATGCAAAAGAAATTTTGCCTGATGACGCAGAATTAATTTTAAAAAATGTTGGTAGCGATATGTATTTTTTAAAAAATGAAATCGACAAATTAATTGCATATAAAAATGATTCGCGTAAAATCACACGCGACGATATTAATTTGATGTGTAGCAAAAATATAGAAACAAAAATTTTTGATTTGGTTTTTCACATGGGCGATAAAAATCTTGAATTGGCACTCGAAGATTATAATAATTTGATTTTTTTAAAAGAGCAGCCGTTTATGATTTTATTTATGATTGCGCGGCAATTTATTTTTATTCTACAAGCAAAAATTTTTTATGAGTCAGGAAAAGATATAAATTCGATTGCTGATTTATTAAGTACAAGAAGTTTTATTGTTTCGGATTGTTTAAAGCAAGGCAAAAATTTTTCTTGTGATAAATTAATTTGTGGGATAAGAGAATGTCGTGAAATAGATTTTAAAATTAAAACGGGACAAACGCTTGATAAGATTGCCGTCGATAATTTAATCACAAAATATAGTGCATAAAAAAAACACACGTTGATTTTTATAATTCAGCGTGTGTTTTTGTGTGCTATTTATTATTTTTATTTTTTTTATCAGAAGAATTATTTTCTTCTTCACCGTATTTATCATTTTTATTATCAGACATGACTATTTAACCTCCTCGATTTAATAAGTCAATCATAGAATTTTATTTTTTATTATCTATGACGAATAATATTATTACCGGCTATTTTTTTTTTATTCACGAATCAAATTTTTTTCGGTCAAATTCTTTTTCTAAGCAAGCAACGATAAGAGTGCAAACACTATCGCCCATAACATTTACAACTGTTCTGCCAGTGTCTAAAATTCTGTCGATGCCCAAAACAATTGCTAAACCTTCAGCAGGGATATTAATTGATTTTAAAACCATTGCCATCATAAGCATCCCTATTCCCGGAACACCTGCCGTTCCTATCGATGCAAGCGTTGATGTGCAAACAACTTTTATTAAATCAGATAAACTTAAATTTACGTTATAAATATGTGCCAAAAAAACAACTGTGATTCCATGCATAATTGACGTTCCATTCATATTTATTGTTGCGCCGAGAGATAAAGCAAACGAAGAAATATTTTTTGAGACACCCATATTATCCGAAGCTTTAATTGAAATTGGTAACGACGCATTTGATGATGCCGTAGAAAAAGCAACACTTGCCACCGGCCAAAACTTTTGCCAAAATTTTTTTATGCTTAGACCTGTAAAAATTTTTAGCATCAACCCATAAACAAGAATCGTATGAATTATTAATGCCAAATAAAAAACAAATATATATTTTGCCATCGATGAAATCATTCCAATTCCAAAATTTGAAAACGTATAAGTTATCAAACAAAAAACTCCTATCGGCGCGAAGTTCATTATCATGTTTATAATCGTTAAATTTATTTCGTTTGATTGCTCGAGAAATTCTTTTATTAGATTAGATTTTTCTTGTAAGAGCGTAATTGCGACACCTAATAAAATCGCCAAAAAAATAATTTGTAACATGTTTTCTTGGACAAAAGATTGAATCGGATTAGTTGGAACACTTTCTAAAATCATATTTGCAATGCTAACTTTTTTTTGTGGCTCGTCATTTATTTCTTGATTTAAATTAAATTTATTTTTTACGTGAAAATTAGTTGCCGGATTAATAAATTTTGTTAAAAATATTGCTAGACTGACAGCAATTATTGTTGTGCCAAGATAAAATAAAAAAATTTTTAAGCCGACTCGACTCAATTTTTTTAAATTTCCAATCGATGCGACGCCAAGCGAAATACTTACAAAAACTAATGGCATGACCATCGCTTTAATTAAATTTGTAAATGCCGTGCCAATCATTTTTACACAGCCGTCTAAAAAAAATCTTTCAAATTCGTCTAAGCCATATTTTTCTTTTAAATAGTTAAATAAAATTCCAACCAAACAACCTAGGATCATAGCAATAAAAATTTTTTTTGCTAACGAAAATTTTTTACCCATATATAAACTCCCCTTATAAATCTTTTCATTATAATAATATAATGATGTATTTATTCGATGGCAACAAAAAGGCATGTTGAAAAAATTATTTGAGATATTGAAAGGTATGGTTAATGATAGACTCAAGTTATGTAAAAGCGCATCAGCATGCAGTTGGAGCTCGCGGCGGAAATCTGGCCATATCAAAGACAAAAGGAAGCTCAATTCAAAAAATTATAATTAGCCGTCAATGAGCACGGTCTGCCTGTAAAATTTATTGTTACAGAGGAGAAGTATGCCGATTATAAAGAAGCTATTAACTTGCTCAAAAATCTCGATGCAAAATTAGTCTTTGCAGATCGTGTTTATGATACCAACGAAGTCTTGTCTTATATTGCAAAACGAAACATAAAAGCAGTTATCCTTCCAAAACGCAACAGATTTGAACAACGTGATTTTAAAGATTTTAGGGTTTTGAAGAAAAGAGACAGTAGTCTCACCGTAAACTTTATTGTTTTCTACATATTATCGAGAATACTTTCCTTGCTTTTAAACATTGACGCGGTGTCGCTACCAGATACGCTAAAACGCTCGATGGTTTCATCGCTTCTATTTATATTCGTTGTATCTTTATGTATTTATAATTATTTTAAATTTTTCTTACGTACACACTTTCTATAGCGCAATAGATAAGCGATGAGAATAAAGATAAAAATCAAGAAGGAAAAAACATGCCAGAAGAAAGAAGAAATAAAAACAATTTACTTGAACAAAAATTTAATAGCTTTACTTAGATAATAAAAATAAAGCCAAAAAAATTATTGGCTTTATTTTTTTTGACAAATTATTCCAATAAATTCAAACCTTTATTTATATTTAATTTAGATTTAAATCTTTATTGTTAACATCTTGATTTTGAACCGTTTCTTTACACTTTTTTAAGTCTAAATTAACATCAATGACACTATCTTTAGATTGGATACTAAGGTTAATTACTAGAAATGGTTTTTTTATTTCACGATAAGAATACATTCCAAGTAAAATAACACCAAACAACGCAAACAGCGAAGGAATGACGATAAAAACAATTTTAACGATCGGAATTACTAAAATTAAAATTATTCCAAACACACCTAAAATAGCGGCAATGATTCCATATCTTTTCATTTTGTTAGAAGTAATATTATATTTTTCCATAATCGCTTCGTTTAACTCATTCTGGATATACACAATTTTATCTTTTATTTCTTTTAATTTTTGCGATTTTTGTTGTATATATCTATTTGACGATGCTTTTTTATCTTGGACTTGCTGGTCAACTTGTTTCTGAAATTTTTCTTTTGTGCTATCCAATTTCTTAATGTTTTGCTCTGTATTCTTAAGATTATCTTCTAAATCATTTAATGTTTTTAAACTGGTATTTATTTGTTTCTGAAAGTTTTCTTTTGTGTTATCCAATGTCTTAATGTTTTGTTCTGCATTCTCAAGATTATCTTCTAAATCATTTAATGTTTTTAAACTGGCCTCTATTTGTTTCTGAAATTTTTCTTTTGTGCTATCCAATGTCTTAATGTTTTGCTCTGTATTCTCAAGATTATCTTCTAAATCATTTAATGTTTTTAAACTGGTATTTATTTGTTTCTGAAAATCATCTGTTTTTGTTTGTAATTCACCAAGATTTGTTTCTATCAATTTTTTAAGTTCTGTCGTCGCGTTCGGATCGTCTGTTAGTTTTACGAGATTTTCTTTCATAGTATTTAGTTTGTCTAGTCGTTGTATGTTATCTGCTTTATCAAGACACGTTTTTATTTGATCTTTGATATTTTGTTTCATCCTGTTTAGTTTAACAATACTCTTGTCTATTGTAGACATTTCTTTTTCGTAGCCACCTATTTTATTCCTCAATTCTTCTATTGTTGCTTTTAATTTCTTTTGCTCTGAACTATCAAGTTTCAAGTTATTTAATTTTTCAATTTCAGCTGAGCAAGATTCCCTTTCTTGTAATATTTTTTCTTTGGTGGTGTTTATAAAATTGTCATCTATTATTTTTCCCTCTAAGTTTGTTTTTGTATCTACTATTGTTTGAATAGCACTCAATACCTGTTCTGTAATACTCTGTAATTTATTTTCTAGATCTTGGATCCGTGTTTTTACTGTGTCGTTAATCAGTTTCTGCGCATTATTTAATTCATCAAGACTGAGTAATTTTATGTTGTTAATGTTAAGTTCTTTTTCGGCCTGTGTCATTAAAATATTAATGTTTTCCTTTGATTTATTGACATTTTCCATATCGTTATTGATAGTTCGTTTCGTTTCATCTAGGTTACCATTGATGTTTGTTATTGCACTATCAAATCTTAATATTTCATTATCTAAATCTTTGATTTTAACGTTCATTTTATTACAAACATCATTTTTTCGTGTATTTATCTCAATCCTAGATTGGTCCGTTGCATTTTTAAATTGTGAAATACTGTCACTTAGGTTTTTAATTCCAAGTTCAGTTCCTTTATCTTTATCATCAAACTCAGATTTGTATTTATCCAAACTCTCACAATTTTGTTTTATTGATTCCTGAATTATTTTTAACTCATTCTTTTCATCTGTAATAAATTCTTTCAATTCTTTTAGCTCTTTTAGCTTCAGATCGTCAAAGTATTTGTTTATTGTATCAATCATTCCATTTGCTTTTTTTGCAAGCTCTTCTTGTTGCTCCTGTTTTTTCAATATTTCTGCCTCTTCTGGAAAATCTGTAACATAAATATCAAAGAAATGTCGTTTAAAATCAGCAAACGAAATAGTTTGTTTCCTTGTCATAGAATCAATAGTAGTAATCACTTGAGATTCCAAATCAATTGATTCAAAATACACAACATGTATACCTGGGATTTTAAAGCCAGGGGCAAATCCAACATAATCACATCCATTATCATTGTAAGGAATTTCTTTGTTCTCATCCTCTTCCTCTGCTATATGATATGTTGATCCAATTACCAATTTTCCTTTGGATAATACTTCGCTTAAAAAACCAAGCGCTTCATCTCCCTCTTTTGCATATCTTATTTTGCGACCAACTTTACCTGTAATTTTATTTTTACACGCTTTTCCAAGAATCATTTGAATACCAACTGATTCACTGCCATTGGCTATATCCAAAGATGAAAATGTGCTCTCTTCAAAAATTTCGTCATTCTTTTGTTGTTTTTCCGCTAACGTTTTCCAATCAACATCTACTATTATTTGAGCGCCATGTCCACCGCGACCCTCAGATTTTTTAAATTGTGTTTTATTCATCATTACGGATGCAGCTTTTTCAAGCATATTTATCCATAATGGACGTGTATCATCTTTAGGTTTAGTTTTATCTACAACAAAATCAACCGGACAACCATTTTCATCAAAAAGACGGACAACCGCTTTGGTTGTATCTTTTTCATATTCTCTTATTATATTTCGTTGTATATGTCGACCCATCCCTTGAGAAATAAGCCCAATAAATACTGACATAAAATAGCACGTATTGCCTTTTTGTTTAACAATAAACTTATTATTTTCGTCAAAAAGTGTAATTTTACTATTTTGGTAAAGTTTTTCATTGCATGCAGTATATTCACTTTGAAAGTTAAAATATTTATCACCCACAAAAATTACGGGAACCTTCTTATCTTTTTCATATTGTTCTATGCACTCCATTTTTTTTTGATATTTATTTAAATCTTTTTTATACGATTCATAATTTTCATTTTTTCCCTTCATGTCTTCAATTGTTTTATTAAACTGTTTTATTTTGTTTTGAACGTTCGCTTTTTTATCTTCGATAAATTCGCCAGCAATTGTTCCTTTTACTTTATCAATTTCTTTTTGCGCTTCTTGTTTTCCAGCTTCTTGAAATTCTTTAACACAATCGTAATAATCATATTGTTCATATTTCTTATTAAAGACATTTTCCGCAATCTTTTGATAAGAATCTTTTATCAGTTTTATATTTTCTTCATCTAGTTTTTTATTATTAATCTTTTTCTCTACATTTATTTTTTCTCTAAGCTCGTTCACAATTTTTTGTTCCATTTGCAATTTTTCCGAATTAAATAATACATTAGGCATATTTTTTTTAACACACATAAGATAATAAGATAAACCTGATAAGAGTTTGTTTCTATCAAAGAAAATCGATTTGAGTTCATCATTTTTTTTAGTCAATAAACTTTTTAAAAAACTATCAAGTTCCTCATTCTTTTCTTTATCGGTAACATTCGAATATGCATTGAATTGGTTTTCGTCTTTTTTTAACAGATAACACGCATAGCTATTACTCATATTATTATCAAACATATTTTTCAAAGCATAAAAATATTCAGCAAAACTAGAGAATTTATCTATTCTTTTTTTAACTTTTTCAAAATCACTTTTGCCCAAAGCCAAATTTATTTTTGACTTTTTATAATCGTTTATTGCGTTTTCAAGATCTTTTTCAGTTTGATAAAATGCGCATGGTGGCTTTATTTTACGCAGTTTTTCAATCTCTTCATCTATTTCTTCATTTGCATCTAAAAACTCTTGATACTTTTCTATAAATTTATAAGCATGAGTTGAAGCTGTAACGATCTCAATAATTTCCATATATGTTTCAGATTTCATCTTTACAAAAGCATCAAATCTTTTGATGCCAAAATTTTTTATATCAACATCCATAAAAGCTAAAAAAACTTTTTCTATGGTACACGCTGCTTTATTTAAATCTATAATCGGGGCATCTTTATCAATTTCAAGCGTATGCATAACAGCGATACTCTCATCTATTTTGTCATCATCACTGATTTTCTGGATATCTTTATGAAAATGATTTACGGCAAACGTAGCAACATGAACATCTTTGTATCTCTGTCTTAACTCCCCCTCGATTGTTATTTCTAATTTATTCTCTTTATTTTTTTTATCTTTTAATTGTAAACCTGGATTAACGTCACTAAAACGTTTTACAACATTATTTATCGGTGTCTCTAAATCAGCAAATATACTATTTTTTTTAACAAACTCCATATGTTCGCTATATTTTTTTCGCATTTCGTCAGTGGTAGCGGTTATTTTAAAAAAATCTTCTCGCTTTTCTATTGTGCATTCATTATCCCACAATATTTTTTCTTCGAGCTTATTTTTAATTTCTTGTTCTGGAGGATTTTTTAAATTATTAATTATTTTTGATATATCACTATCTTTCATTCGCTTAACCTGTAGACATCCATCTATTAACGGAACTCCCCTATTATCGTCGTTTTGTTTTTTCGCCAATTGATCAGAACTAAGCTTTAATACCTCTTTTATCGATGTTATTTTACTTCCTGTATAAAAAGCTTCGTTAACCGAATAAGACTCTGGTTTAAAGAAATTGTCCAACGCACAAATATAACTTTGCAATTTGGATATTTCCTGTATTCTAGCTTCAATCTTTTCCAAATCATTTTCATTCAAAATTAAATCTATTTTAAATAAATTACGATGAGTTTTATCTTTTTCAGTTATAATATCCAGCGTTTTATTATTACCTAAAAAAACCTTATACTTACCTATAAGTTTTAGCTGGGACACAAACAGCGCTGCCCATATAGCATTATAAAATTCTGCATAATCTTCGTTGCTCATATTCATAAAATCATCAAATTTTTTGATATCAAAAAGTTCTGGGTTGACACTCATAAAAGCCCAAAAAATTTTCTCTATACTATTAACAGCATCAATTTCTTGTTGGATATCATGGTCGTATGACGTATTCTTGACATTGTAGGATTTAACATTATATTTAGTTGCTTCCAACATACATTTTATTTCATTTTCTTTTTCCTCTCCTTTTCCTTCTTTTTCTTCTTCAATTGCATTTATATTAATTACTTTTTTTCCTTTTTTATTAGACTTATTATCATCATTTAGAAGACAAAAATCATTTTCCTCTTCTTCTTTTTCTTCAATTACATTTATACCAGTTATATCAATTTTATTTTTATTTTTGTTTTTTTCTTTTTTAAGCCAAAAATTTACGGCAAATATTGAATATACAAGTAAGTCCTTATCCTTATCTGTAGAATAATATTGTTTTAGCTTATCTAGATCATGTCTTATTCCATACTCATCTTCCACAAGATATTTATAAAGTTCTGCATATTTGTCCGCCATCTTTTCGTCTTCATAATTCGTTTCAAAAAAATCATTATTATTATGTTTGTCACCTTCAATAATTTTATTTTCCATAATAAATTCCTCCCCAAAAATTATTGATAAAAAATCAAATTTGTAACCATCACAACTACAACTTAATTTTAAAACAAAAATTCTAACATGTCAATATATAGATTAAATTTTTTTTATGAAATTAATAATTTATGTATAAAAAAATTTCTACACACAAAAAAAATGCGGTGATATAAATTGAAATTTTTATATCCCGCATTTTTTATTTTTTATTCCACAAACAAAATTTATTTAAAAAACAAATTTCGCATTTTGGTTTTCTCGCTTTACAAATTTTTCTTCCGTGTGCTATCAATTGCAAATTTATTCTTATCCAATTTTCTTCCGGAATAATTTTCATCAAATCAAATTCGATTTTATCCGCATCATTATTTTTCGTCCAACCGATTTTTTGACTGATTCTTTTTACATGTGTATCGACAACTATGCTCGGAATTTTAAAAATATGTGACCGAATTACGTTCGCAGTTTTTCTTCCAACTCCAGCCAAACTTGTTAATTCTTTTATCTCGCTCGGCATTTTATAATCAAAATCCATTTTTAATTTTTTTGCCATTAGCATTATATTTTTTGCTTTATTTTTATAAAATCCAGTTGATTTTATATCTTGCTCCAAAATTTTTTGCTCAGCATTACAAAAATCATCCAAAGTTTTATATTTTTCAAATAAACTTTTTGTCACAATATTAACTCTTGCGTCAGTACATTGCGCGCTCAAAATTGTCGCTATTAATAATTGCCAATCACTTTTATAATCCAAATAACATTTTAAATCACCGTAATTTTTATCCAGCAAATCTAAAATTTTATATACACACTCTTTTTGCATCTTTACTCACCAAAAATTTGATTAATCAAACCTGTCGAAACCATTACCAATTATTCTTGACGAATTTGTCACAGAAATAAAAGCTTTGGGATCAATTTTTTTAATATAATTTTGCAATTTAATTGCTTGCCTTCGCGACAAAATCGTTGTCACAACATTATAATTATGTTCTGTAAAAGCTCCATGCGCTTCATGAATTGTTGCGCCGCGATGCAGTTCATCACAAATAAATTTTTTTATATCTTCATTGCGACTCGAAATTATAACTAAAATTTTATAGACATGAATACTTTCCATAACCGAATCCAAAACAAAAGATTTTAAACAAACTCCCAAAACCGAAAACAAACAAACTTCTGCGCCAAAAATTAATCCTGTTCCAAATGCAATCAAAAAATCCAACATCAACATAACTATACTTAATTTTATTTTAAATAATTTATTTATAATCTTGCCTAAAATATCTGTTCCACCTGTCGTCGAATTATAACTAAAAACTAAAGCGTTTCCAACTCCCGGCAAAAAAACACTGTAAATCAACTCTAATAATTTTTGATTTGTCAAAGGCGATTTAATCGGCCAAAAAAAATCAAATATCCAAACTAAAAAAGACAAAACAAACGAACCATAAATAGTATTAATCGTAAATTTTTTGCCTAAAATAAAATATCCAAAAAACAAAAAAACTAAATTTAAAATAAACATGACCATACCAACAGAAATATTATTAAAAAAGTGGCGCAAAATTATAGCAATTCCGCTTGTTCCTCCAAGTGCAAAATGATTTGGCGTTTTAAAAATATGTATATCTAGCGCAATTAAAATTAAACCTAGATTTACGTATAAAAACTCGTTTGAAAAAAGTTTTCGCTCACCCATTAGTTTCCTCCGAAACAATTTTATACATCGAAGCAGCATTTTTTTTTCCGACAGTTTCCATCAAACTCAAAACTTCTATTTTTAATATTTTATTTCCGAACCTAATTTCTATTACATCACCGACTTTTAAATTTAAACTCGCTTTTGCTGTTTTATTATTCACAAGAACTTTTTCATTATCACAGGCTTTATTTGCAACAACCCGCCGTTTAATAATACGCGATACTTTTAAAAATTTATCTAAACGCATAATTTTTCCCCTTTTATACCAAAAAAAGCAAAAACAGCCGTACACAAATTATATATGCGACGACTGTCTTATTTGCTTTACGATTTTTTTTTAGCCAAAGCCTCTTTTAAACTTTTTCCAACTTTGAAACGTACTGTTTTTGTCTCAGGAATTGTCATAAGAGTTCCGTCTTTTGGATTTCTACATTTTCTTTCCGCACGAACAGTAGGTTCAAAACTGCCAAAACCGATAAATTGAACCTTTTCACCGCTTATTAAAGTATCACTAACCACTTCAAAACAAGCGTTAACAACTTGCTCGATATCTGTCTTCGACAAACTTATTTTCGAAGCAACATCGTTTATGAGCTGCGTTTTATTCACTGAATTTCCCCCTTTAAAACAAATTATTATTTTTTTACGAACTGCGAGTATTATTTATACACATTAAAAAAACGTTGTCAAGAGAAAAATCTTGTTTTTAAATAAAATCTTATCTTTTTCTGTTCGATTATACCAAAACTTAAGCAAGTTTACTTTAAAATTAAAAAATTGATTTCAAAGATTCGTTTCATGTAGATACTCTCTAGAGATT
>CAMVHY010000014.1 GCA_947167415.1 uncultured Clostridia bacterium | reverse complement strand
CCAGACGGCAAGTCGACTCTTATTGCTCAGATGCTATTTTGCAATTCGTTGCCTTTAGATGGTTTACCACCTATCTATCGAGCACCTATTGACTTAGATATGAATGGGATAGAGCGGGTTTATGAAAAAGCAGGATATAGCAAAAAAGGTACTTTGAATTGGCAAGAGCTATCCAGCTTGTTAAAAGCTGAACCAAATGACTTGAAATATATCAACGCCCGTCGCACGATGATCATATATGACGAGTATCTTTCAGTTCCAGAAAATCCAAATAAATTATTGAAATTAGCTTTGGACTATCGCAAAATTAATAAAAATAAAGTAAGTGTATTTAATAAAAATTATGTTGGATTGGACAGAATAGGATGGTTTTTAAATTTGAGTTCATTTTTCAATAAATACCCTATGCAGCGTAATGACAATAAAAACAAATTGCAGTTTGATAAAACAGTTTTAACAGAGCTATTAAATCAATTCAATGAAGAAGCAAAAGCAGTTGAAAAAACAATTGGTAAAGATAATATAGCGAACTATAAATCCGAACTGTATGAGTATCATATTGAATATCAACAATATCAAAATCAGGTATATAAACAATCTAACAAAAAGATAAATAATTTGAAACAAAGGTGGAATCAAGATCTAAGTTTAAGACAAGAAAATTATTTTAATTTTAATCACTATTTAGCAGTTAATGGAGAAGACAATTTGTTTAATTGCCAAACCTTTTATGAGTGGATGATTGATCGTGCTAAGTCTTCGGATAAAAAGATAAATCCAGAAAAGGTAGAAAAATTGTTAAGGCTTGATGGTGTTCTCAGATGCCGCAAAGAAGTTGACAAATTTATCAAAGATAACAGCAGGAGTTTGGAAAAATCGACTTTAAATTGGTTTCAGCAAGCATGGAATAATTTAGTAAGAGGCACATTTATAGCTAAATTAGGTTTATTTTTTTCACCATCATTGAAAACAAAATCCGATCCCATTATTAGCGATATTTATAATAAATTTAAAACAGACAAAGATAATAGATTGTTTTCTGATGATGAAAATATATGAGTTAGAATTAAACCGCGGAAATTTTTTGTGTATAAGAAGCAGATCAAAAAATTGGTCTGCTTTTTTGTTTTGAAAAAAAATTGAATATAAGTTCATCGTTTAAAAATTTTTTTTAGTTCACGTGATTTTATTTTTCCCGCGCTATTATTTTTTTAAATTTATTTTTGGCAATTTAAATCGCTCGAAAAAATACTGAAAAAGTAAAACAAATCAAATTAAATTCAGTGATATAATGCAAAGCGTGAAAAAAATATGATTTTAAAAAATTGTTGGAGGGAGGTTTATGTCGAGTGAATGATTTTTTACGCAATCGAAATTACGGGAATTATATCTTAATTTTTTTGAAAGCAAAGGGCATTTAAAATTAGAATCGTTTTCATTGATTCCGGATCATCGCGACAAAAGTCTTTTATTAATTAATGCAGGGATGGCGCCATTAAAAAAATATTTTTCTGGGCAAGAAAAACTGCCGTCGTTTAGAGTGACAACCTGTCAAAAATGTGTGAGGACAAATGACATTGAAAACGTTGGGAAAACATCGTGGCATGCAACTTTTTTTGAGATGTTAGGAAATTTTTCTTTTGGTGATTATTTTAAAATTGAAGCAATTAATTGGGCATGGGAATTTGTTACGCAGATTTTAAATTTGCCGAAAGAAAAATTATTTGTGACGGTTTATAAAGATGACGATGAAGCGTTTGAAATTTGGCAAAAAAATATTGACGCAAAAAAAATTTTTAAAATGGATAAAGAAGATAATTTTTGGGAAATTGGAGAAGGACCATGCGGACCATGTTCAGAAATTTATTTTGATCGTGGGGAAAAATTTGGTTGTGGGGAAAAAAATTGTGGACCTGGATGTGATTGCGATAGGTTTATCGAAATTTGGAATTTAGTTTTTACGCAATTTAATAAAAATCCTGATGGTAGCTATTCGAAATTAAAACAAAAAAATATTGATACGGGCATGGGTTTAGAAAGAATTTCGGTTGTAATGCAAAATGTGAATTCGATTTTTGAAATTGATACGATACGCGAAATAATAAATAAAATTGCCGATGGAGCGGAAATAAATTATGGCGAAGATGAAAAAAAAGATATTGCGATTAGAATTATTGCGGATCATATTAAAGCTGCGGTTTTTATGATTGCAGATGATATTTTTATTTCGAATGAGGGACGCGGATATATTTTAAGAAGATTGATTAGGCGTGCACTTTGTCGGATTAAAATTTTAAATATCGAGAAAAAAAATTTTTTAGCTGAATTGATTGAGCTAGTAATAAAAATTTTTGACGGTTATTATAAAAATTTGGCTGATAAAAAAGATGAAATTACGAAAATTGTTTTGGACGAAGAAAAAAAATTTAATGATGTAATTTTGGGTGGATTAAATATTTTTATGGATTTGATAGAAAAAACCAAAGAGCAGGGAAAAAATATTATATCTGGAAAAGAAGCTTTTAAATTACATGATACTTTTGGTTTTAATATGGATTTGATGAAAGAGTTTGCGAGTGAAAATGAAGTTATGATTGATGAAAAGGAATTTGAAATTGAACTTGAAAAGCAAAAAGAACGAGCGAGAAAATCGCAAGCAAATAAAAATGAAAATGGATTTTTAATTGAAGTACAAGAAGAAATAAAAAAATTAGCTGCGACGGAATTTATAGGTTATGAAAATTTTGAAATTGGTGACGCGAAAATTATGATGTTGATTGAAAATAATAATGGAATTAAAGAAGAAAAAAAAAATGAAGAGCAAGAGTTTTATATTATTTTTGATAAGACAATTTTTTTTGCTGAAGAATCAGGTCAAATTTCTGATTCAGGAATTTTAAAAACGGAAACGGGCGAGGCAAAAATAATTGATTGCAAAAAAATTTTTGGTGATAAATATATTCACAAAGCAAAATTAATATCCGGATTTATAAAGTTAGAGCAAACTGGTAATTTAAAATTAAATTTTGAAAAAAGATTTTGCATTGCTAGAAATCATACGGCGACGCATTTATTACACAAGATTTTAAAAGAGAAAATATTTGATGAAACAAAACAAATGGGTTCGTATATAGATGAAAATTATTTTAGATTTGATTTTTTATGTAAAAAAGTTTTGAGTGAAGAAGATTTGGATTTAATAGAAAATGAATTGAATAAAAAAATTTTTGAGAGTCTAGAAGTTAAAACTGAAAAAAAAGAAATTAATGAAGCGATTGATTCTGGAGCGACAGCTTTGTTTGATGAAAAATATGGAGATATTGTTCGCGTTGTAAAAATCGGAAATTATAGTATGGAATTATGCAGCGGAACGCATGTAAAAAATACGGCGCAAATAAATTGTTTTAAAATAATTGGTGAAAGTGGAGTTTCGGCAGGAATTAGAAGAATAGAAGCTGTGACAGGACCAAAGGCAATTGATTTTTGTAATAAAAAGCAAAAAGAAATTTTGGAAGCGTGTGTTTTATTAAAAGCTGATAAAAATAATTTTTTGCATAAGCTTAAAAGTTTTATTGATGATGATAAAAAAAATAAAAATAAAATTGCTAGACTAGAAAATATTTTGTCGAGTGAAATGGCTAAAAAAATTTGTGATAAATGTGAGCTTATAAATAATATAAATTTTGTTTTTGATAGCTTTGATGATTTTGATTTAAAATTTTTGAGAGATGTCGCGGATAAAATAAAAAATAAGTTAAAAAAGTGTGTGGTTGTTTTAGTTAATAAAAATGAAAATAAAATTAATTTGATTTTTAGTAGGACAGATGATTTAGATTTAAATGCTAATGAGATAATAAAAAATTTGGCGTATAAATTTGGTGGAAATGGTGGCGGAAGAAAAAATTATGCGCAGCTCGGAGGAATAAATTTTAATGATTTAAATTTAGTTGTAAGCGAAATAAAAAATGTTTTGTTGGGATAAAAAAATAAAAAACGTGATTTTGTAGTCACGCTTTTTTTTTGTAAATAAGATTTTTTATAAATAGAGCTTGTGGAAGTTTTAATAAATAGCTAATAAAAAAATAAAATAATAAGGCGAATAAATTTATTGCACATAAGAATAAAAATTTATTTATGCGAGATAAAGTTAAATTTATAAAAAATAAATTGTGGAGCATAAAAATTATTAGATATGTGATTGTTGAGGCGAGAAAAATTTTTATTATGCGAGATAAAATAGTTTTATCGAGGATCTGGTTATTATTTTTTTGAGAAATAAAAAGCATAAAGAACGCCGTAAAAGTTATTGATAAAGAAGAAGAGAGTGCTGGTCCGCCGATATCTAAAAATTTTATTAAGATAAAACTAAAAATAAAATTTAAAATCACGCCGATAAGCGATGAAATTAATGGGATTTTGCCATTTTTATCTGCATAGAAACCGCTATTTAAAATTACTTGGACGCCGTAGCCAATAATGCCAAATGAATAAAAAAATAAAGCACGTGAAGTTAAATTTGTTGAATTTGCATCGAAATTGCCACGTTCGAATAAAATGCTTATTATTTCGCGATTAAAAATTAATAAAATAAAAGTTAGGGGCAATAAAAAGAAAAATATATTTTCGAGGGCGTTTTTTATTTGGTGTGTAAAATCTTGATTTAAATTATTTGCTTTTAATTTTGAAAGCCTTTGAAAAACGAAATTATTTAGAGATAAAACAAACGTGCCGGTAATGATGATATAAACTGTATTTGCTATTCGCAAAGCATTTCCGCCGCCGATTATATAAGATGCAAAACTTGAATTAATTATATTATTTATCGGCATAAGCCAAGAGCTAATTAAAACTGGAATTAATAATTTAAAAATATCTTGGAGAGCGTTTGATTTTAAATTTATGTTGAAGTGAAATTTATATTTTTGTTTATATAAAACCGGAAGCTGGATTAAAATTTGAAAAAGCCAGCCGATTAAAAAACTGAATGATAAGCCATAAACACCAAATTTATTTATAAAAAAAATATAGTATAAGATAATGATTAAATTAAAAACGGTGCTAGTTAGAGCTGGAATATTAAATTCATCGAATGATTGTAAGACACCTGAAAAAGTAAAAGTTATGCTACTGAAAATTAATATCGGAGCCAAAATTTTTAATAATTGCGACGCTAAAATTTTTGTTTTTATATTTAAACCCGAGGCTAAAAGATTAATTATATGATTGGAATTAGTAAGCATGAAAAATGATGCAATGGTTGAAATTAATAGAATTAAACTTAAAAAGTTATTAAGCAATTCGAAAGCTGATTGCTTATTTTTTTTTTCGAATTCGCGATTAAAAATCGGGATAAAACTTGAATTAATCGCCGAAGCAAACATAATATCAAGAAATTGATTAGGAATATTACTCGCGTAATTAAATGCTGTGCCAAAAATATTTGTTGTACCAAAATTTTTTGCAAATAAAATTTCTCGGATGAGCCCCAAAATTTTTCCTAATAAGCTAATAAAAATCATGTTTGTAATTATTTTTACGGCACTATGTTTTTTAGTCATGTAAAAAATCAACCTCACTTACATAAAGTTTTATTTGGATAAAATAAATTTTATTAAAAAATATTATTAGTTTATATCAAAATTTTTTTGTGTGGCAAGCTTTTAATCGCAAAAAAATTTATTGAGCGCTGTTATTGGATATATTTTTTTGGAAAGATAAAATTCAGTCATAAATTATTAGAGTAGATCTATTTTTTGGATAAAAAAACAAAGGAACAGAAACCAAGATAAAAAGATTTAAATTGGTAAATTACATTTTCTATTAACATCTTTTTTGTTTCTAATATTTTTGTCCACTGTTTGATTTATTTTGTTCTGACAGAAAACAAGTTTTTTATGCATAATTTAAGTGTTGATAAAACAAATTTTATTTTTTTGCGACAAGAAAAATACCGACTGAATTTTTATTTTCAATCGATATTTTTTTATGACTAAAAAAAATTATTTTACGCTGTTACAGTTCCGATAACTTTTATATGTGACCAAAATCAAAGTTTCTTGCTCGCTCTTGCTTAGCATTTGTTTTTTTTTAATTCTAATAAAAAAGTTATCATGCGACAAATCTTTTGTTTTAAGTTTTAAATTAAAGCTAGCTCTGATATCATTAATTTAAAAAATTCCTATCATTTTGCCCGGCTCTTTCTTCCTTTCTTTTTTTTCTTTTATATGATCTTTTATTTTTTTCCACTCCTCATCACTTATATTAAATTTGTGATACATCCTTTCCTTCCTTTTATTTTTACTTTTTTTTTACCTTTATCCGTTATCCCTCATTTTATAGTTTGTTTTTTTTTCTTGTCTCGTTGCTCATTTTTTTGTGTAGGCAATATCTATGGAAAAAAATCATATGCTATAAAAAATTTTGCATTTAATAATGAGAAATAAAAAAAATTACATATAAAAATTTGATATATAAAGTTTTTTTCTGGTATAGTAACGAATATTTAATTTTGAGGGGGAACTATATATGATAGGCAGTAATATTATTAACAATGTAAATGAGGATAACCAAATAGAAATTATTGGTTCAGATCATTTAGGAATGGCGGCGGCGGGCGATTATATTGGTCTTCCACTTGAATTTATAGAACAGGCGACTGATAAGGATGATTCAGGCTTAAATAAGTTTTCAGCAAAATATATTAGAGAACCGTTACCTGATCCGCAAGAAGATAAAGATTTATATGAACTGAATCCAATCAATAATTCAAATGTAAAAAATGCTTACAAATTTGGATTTGTGTTACTGGATCATAAAGATTATCAATTGAAAGCAAAAAATAATGCAGGGCCTGAAAAAGAAGAAGAAGAAAATGTAGATTCAGCTGAGATAAATTTTATAAATACAGATAATAAAACGACGGACGATACGAAATTTACTATGGATGGAGCGGCTACATTTGTAAAACATGAGTCGCGATACCAATTAACAAATGACCAAAAAGACTATACTTTCGTTGCTAAGAGTAAAAATTTTAAAACTTTAACCGACGATTATACAAACGAAATTTTTGCAAACATTCCGATAGATAAACCTCAGGTAAGTGACGAATATGGTACGTCAATGTCGAATTTAATTGATGCAGTGCAAAGTGTTGTAAACGATAAATCAAAAAATCCAACTTCGACTTATGCCAGTGCGTTGAAATATGTTATAGACAATAAAAAAGAATTCCAAGACGCAGATCCATATTGGGGACAAAGTCATGGCAACGGTTCAATGTTTAGATCGGTTATCACATCTATCGTAGCACAAGATTATGAACAAGGATTAGAATTAACTGATTTAATGGTCAAAAACACTCACGATAATCCGGAATCGCTTAAAGGTGCACGTGCTGTATATACTGTTGGTGTTTTGGCTAATTATGGTTTGCGACCAGAAACAATCAGAAAAATTATTCATTATATGTTTTTTGATCAAAATCCGCCTGATGATCTTTTTGCCAACAAAACAAGTTTATGTAATTATGATATGCTCTCACATCGCAAAAATATAGATCAGGATGATCATACAGCTGTGAGAAAATGTGACAGAGAGCAATTAGAAAAAGATATAAAAGCATATAAATATTCCGAACAAACAGGAGTAACTGCAACGTCGGCAATTCGAATTACTTTAACGGCAGAATCTACAGAAGAAGCTAAAAGATGGGGTTTAGAAGCAGGCGGAGATTGTGATACACTTCTTTTTTTTATTATGGCTATGTCTTCACATCTTCATGGCTCTATAAAATCAGATGTTGAAAAAATGAAAAGGATTTTTTTGAAAACAAAATATAAAAAAAAAGCTATGGATTCTCAAATTGAAAAAGAAAAAAATGATCCAAATGCAATCAAAAGAATTGATGATGATGGAGGATTTGTTTATTACAAAGAACTAAATAATAAATTTAACGAAATGTTTAGTCATCACACTCGCGCTGGCTCAAAAATTCAATGGCAATTGTTTAATATTCTTAAATTCATGAATTATCTTGTTAGATATAGAGAAAATTCTAAAGTGGAAGCTGCAGATCAGTTGTTAACCGAAATTTTTAAAGATATTCGATCTGATTTGGATTTTATGCTTGATCAAAAGAAAAAATATAAAACAGAGGAAATAGATCCCAATGAAATAGAAAACATTAAAAAGCAACAAGAAGTAATAAGATTGTTGTCTAAAGAAGAAACAGACGAAATAATGAAAAAGATGGAAAATGAACCAAAAATTCATGATCAAGAAATAAAGGAATTGAAAGATGATTACGATGTAAAAATACGTATGCATAAAGACGCTACAGCGCGTCTTCAAAACAAAATAAAAGGAGATAAGAGAAAAAATTTGTCTGAACAGGATATCCAGGATATAGGAAAAGAAATAAGTGAGATCAATAGTTTTTTTCAAGAACAGGGAGTCGATAAAATTCCAATTGATAGTTATTGTTTAAAAACTAAAGATAGTTCGAATCAAATTTTTATGGATGAAAATGAAAGTTCGATAACACGCGTAAATTATGGCGGAAATAATTCTGATGAAATTGGGAATGATAAGTCCAAATCAGTACTGAAATGTTTCATCGGTTTGATAATTTGGTTAATTATTATCTTTGTGTCATTTCTTTTATTTTGTTTAGAAATAATTTCTTTAACAGCAGCGATAATTATTACAGTTGCCACATTGATCCTGGGCTTAGTACTTATGTTTATAGTTTCATGTTATACAAAAAATCCAAATGATAATTTCATTAAGACAAAAGAGTTTGGTGAAAATAAAATACCAAAGAAAACGGAAGAAAAAATTCAAAACATCAAGCAAGATACAATCGAAGACGTAAAATACATAGATGATTAAAAAACAGTTAAATAATCCGGTTTCACAAACAAAATATGTAATTTAAAAAACACCTTCGTCCCCAAAATTTGAATCGAAGATGTTTTTTTTATGCCAAAACAAAAATTATTTTTCATTTGAATCAACAAATTTTTTTGCTTCTTCCACATTTTTTTCTGACGGATGGGAAACGTTTGTATCTTTTTCGCGAGACTCATTTTCTGACAACGCTAAAGTTTTAAATTGTCCATTACATTTATTTTTATTTTTCTTTGCCATAAAAAACCTCCTGAAAATAAAATCATAAATTATTATTTCCGATAGAAAGCTTTTTATGCTGGATAAAATTTAATAGATCATATTTTCATTTTTACACATAAATTTAAAATAACTTACGCTTGATACAATTATTCATTCTATTTTCTCCTGTTCGACAAAAAATTTTTCGTTTTCCTGATCATATTTTATTATTTGGCTTAGTTTTACTTTGTTACCATAAGAATTTTGTGAAGTAACTTCTACGTTATATTTTAAAATTTCTGATGAGTTAAATCCAATTTTCAGATTATAAATTAATTCCTTTTCATTCGATTCATCTATTAATTTTAACCTGATTTCTTTGTTGGCTCCGGTGGCTCCAAAATATTTATCAACATTCTCATAAAATAATTCTATATCCAAAGTTTTTTCCTCATCTTTTAAAACATGACACGAACTTACAATTTCGTTCAAAACAGACAAAGCAATACCAGCCCCATACTCTGCCATATAATACAAATTATTATTTTCGCCGTGACTTTTTTCGAATTTTAAATTTACACTGCCAATAATTAAATTTAAAACTAAGCTTGCAATCGTTACTATCATTAAAACAAAAATATAAGCACTACCCATATTTTTTTTGGACAAAATTTTTTCACCATCCAAAATAATTCTGTTTTACTCTTTTAATTTGCGAACAACAAGACAAAAATATTTGGTCAACCAAAACAATTGCTGCCATAGATTCTATTACAACAGAAATTCTTGGCACTATAATTTTATCGTGATGACCCGAAATTTTTATTTTTACATTTTGGTTTTTATCGTTTACTGTATTTTGTAATTTTGAAATTGATGGCGTCGGTTTGATTGCAGCACGAAAAATTATTTCACTTCCATCTGAAATTCCTCCGGTTATTCCGCCGGAGTTATTCGTGCACTTCAAAACTTTTTTTTTCTTTGTGTCAAAATAATATTCATCATTATTTTGTGAACCAAATAAAAAAGTTGATTTAAATCCGCTACCAAATTCAATTGCTTTAACCGCACCAATAGAAATAATTGCCTTAGAAATTTCGGCGTCAAGTTTATCAAATACAGGTTCTCCCACACCAGCTTTTAAATTTTTTATTTTGCATTCGACAATTCCACCAACCGAATCATCTTCTGGACACGATTCCAAAAATTCACAAGCCTTTTTGAAAGCAATTCTATCAGGCATATATAAAAAATTTTCTTGTGGCACGCAATCTATATTTTTTATAAAAATTTTGTTTATTGCATAAGTATAAGCTGTGATTTTTATTTTTAACTCACTCAAAATTTTTTTTGCGAAATATCCGGCGAGTACGCGCGCAACTGTTTCGCGTCCAGAACTTCTTCCGCCTCCACGATAATCTCTGATCCCAAATTTTTTTTGATAATTATAATCAGCATGTCCCGGTCGAAAAATATTTTTTATGGCGTCATATTTTTTTGAGTCGAAACATTTATTTTTGACCAAAACACAAATTGGCGTTCCAAGTGTAATATTATTTAAAACGCCGGATAAAATTTCAAATTCATCAGGTTCATGTCGTTGTGTTGCAAATTTTGAATTTGGAGCACGTCGCGCAAGAAATTTTTTTATTTCGTCGTGAGAAATTTTTATTCCTGCCGGACAGCCGTCAATTACAACTCCGACTGAATTTCCATGACTTTCTCCAAATGTTGTGATTTTAAATATTTTGCCAAATGTCGAGCCGCTCATTTTTTTCTCCTAAATTTTATTTTTTTAATTTTGTTTTTTAAAGTATAATTGAATTCGAAAAGGAGTTGAAAAAATTGATTACAAAAGATATGACAATCGAAGAAATTTTGAACGAAGATGAACGTATTGCAGATATTTTATTAAATGCAGGAATGCATTGTTTAGGCTGTCCGTCGGCGCGTTCTGAAACTTTGGAAGAAGCATGTCAAAATCATGAAATCGATTGCGAACAGATTCTATCTGAAATAAATAATCTTGTTTAAAATAATTTTTTTGGTTTATTATCATAATCGAGTGAGTTGTCGCTCGGTTATTTTTTTTATTTTCATTTACCATGCAAGAAATATTTTTTTTGTAATGAAAAGGAGGGTTTTTTATGCGAAAAAAAATTGTGGCTGGCAATTGGAAAATGAATAAAAATCCGTTTGAAGCAATTGAGTTTGCAAAAAAATTAAAAAACGAAATTAAAAATAATAATGATTCCGAGAAAATAATTTTTGTGCCATCGATTGATTTGTTTTGCGTTTCGGAAATATTAAAAGCGAGTCAAATTAAAATTGGCGCACAAAATTTTTATTTTGAAAATAATGGCGCTTATACTGGTGAGATTTCGGCACAAATGTTAAAAGAAACCGGAATAAATTATGCGCTTGTTGGGCATTCAGAAAGACGAATTTTGTTTGGTGAAAACGATGAGATGATAAATAAAAAAATTGCGAGAGCGCTCGAACATCAAATAACACCTATTTTATGTGTTGGTGAAAATTTAGAGCAACGTGAAAATAATTTGACAATCGAATTTATAAGAATGCAAATTAAAAGAATAACATGCTGTGGATTTGCAATCCGAACA
>CAMVHY010000013.1 GCA_947167415.1 uncultured Clostridia bacterium | reverse complement strand
ATGGTTGCAAATGGAGGGCATTACCAAAAAAACATGGAAACTGGCACACAATTTATATGAAATTTAGTAGATGGTCGAGGAATGGTACGATTGCCAAAATTTTAAAAGCTATGAAAAAGCAAAAACTGCTTAATGAAGAGGATTATATATTCTTTATTGATAGTACGAGCATAAAGGTGAGTCCAGATGCAAACAAAAATAAAAATAATCAGAAACAAAGCATCGGACGTTCAAAATGGGGTTTGACAACAAAGTTACACCTATTTTGTATGTCTTTATGTCCAGTGGCTTTTTATTTGTCTCATGGCAATTCTTATGCGCTTTCGAAGAAAGAAAGTTGATTGAATACATATATTCCAAAAATAATAATTATCTCTTGATGGACAGAGCTTACGAAAATGATAGAACTTTGGCTTTGGCAAAGGCTTACGGGTTTCTCACAGTTGTTGCGCCTAAAAAAAAATCGTAAATTGCCTTGGAACTATGATAAACAATCTTGTAAATAGCGCAATAATATCGATCGATATTTTCTGAGACTAAAACGCTTTAGAAAAGTTTTTACTCGTTACAATAAGCTTGATTCTATTTTTATTTCTACCATTTCCATTGCTGTTATTTTTGATTTGCTTTTTTATGCAAGATCAAAAAAAACGCCCTTAAAATTAAATAGGCGTCTATTCATTTGAAAACGCATTTTGTCGTTTATCGTTCGAATTTGTTTGATTTAAATAATAACCATCTTTACTTTTAGATAGGTGTCTATCCATTACGCATTTTGTTGTTTATCGTCCAAATCTGTTTGATTTAAATAATAACCATCTTTAATTTTAGACTGTAGCAAGTCATAATCAATCACTTTAGTTTCTTTTGTAAACGATTTACTTTTTATGTTTAAATCTTTAGCATCAGTTTTGTTTTGTTTTTTACATAAAAGAACAATTGATAAAATAATCGGCACAATCAGAAAAGCAAATACCCACGTTTTAAATACTCCCAACGCAATAATAATAACGGTCAACAACAAAATACCAATCCAAAATTTTTTCCGACTCGGTACATTTTTATTTTTAGCTTCATACACTATATCTTTTTCTTTTAACCATTCATTTTGTTTGTTTTCTATTTCTTTTTGTCCTACCTTATATTTTTCTTGCAATATTCTTTTTGCATCATTTGCAAGTGCTCCGTCAAAAAAATCTCCGATGTATTTAAAAAAATTAATTTGATCTTCTTTGGATTTTTGTCGAAACCGCTCACTTTTTTGTATTCGATTCAACAAATCTGGCTGTTTTATACTTGATTCCGGAAAATAATCAAAAGAAAATAGCTTTTTAAGCAGATGATTTGCTTTATCTTCGCTATTAATATAACCATCAAAATATTCTATAAAATCTTCTGCCTCTAGTATGTACCAAAAGTTAAAACGCCGATTATCTGAGGAACCATTCCATTTAGGAATCTCTTCTGTTTCTTTTTCTTTTTTGTATATATTATCAAACTCAGCCTTAAATTTTAATTTAAAACATTCTAAATGCCGCACAATTTTATCAGCATTATTCCTTATACTTTCTTCATTTTCGGCTAAAATAAATTTTTTTTTCTTCAAACCTGTTTTTATACTTTCAACTGTTTTTTCATAATCCTTTAAATGTCCCTCAAATTCTTCCTTCTCTAAACTTGCTTATGAGTCACACAAGTCACTTATTTTGGGAACATTAGCACTAGACAAGCCGATCAAAGAATTAAAAACATCCACGTTAATATGCTTATAGATTTTATCGCCACTTTCATGGATTTCTTTTTCAGCTATACCTTCTCCAGTTAAATATTTTATTACATCACCTTTTAATTTTTCATATTCTTCCGCATGTTGATTTTTATAATTCTCCATATTCTTATCTATATATTTTTCAAACGTTGAACTATACTACTTCCATTTTTCAAATGGCTCAATATACTCAAGTGCTGCTTCAACACTTTCAAATTGCCTATTCATATTATTTTCCTCCATATTAATATAAAATTTACTACAATGTTAATTATAACACATATTTTTATCTGATAAAAGTAAATATTTTTTTGGCTCAAATTAAATTTTTCAATCTTAATCTACTTTTCATTATCAACTAGAACTATAAAAAAAACGCCCACACAAACAAAATAGACGTTTTTTTATCTTAAAATAATTTTTTATTCACTACCAAAAAATCTAAAAAATCACTTTAACAAACTCAATTTTTTTATCTAAATCACAACAAAACACCTCACAACAAATTTTTCTTTTTTCAATAATTTCCGTCACAGCATCAGATATTTTTCCCCCAATCAAAATTTTAGTTTTATAAATTCCATCCGGTGGCAACAATTTATTTTCATCTACCAAAAAAATAATTTTCCTTCCAACCATCTCTACGTTTTTTTTACAAACAAAATAATCTCCACACATTAATTTTTTTGCCACATCAAATTTTTTATTTAAAATCAAATTTCTAATTTTACTACTGCTCACATTTAATTTTTTTTTAATCACAATCACATTTAAATTTTTATACTCACACAAAATTTTTTTGCTATCATCACAACCAAATTTAAAATCTTCGCCTAAAACCAAACCAACACAATTAAATTTTTTAATTAACATCTCCAAAAAATCTCTGCTTTTAATATTTTTTTTTTCACAATCAAAATCAAATTCAAACAAATAATCTATCGCCAAGTTTTTTAACACCAATCTTTTTTCATACCTATCAAAAATACTTTTAAACTTATTATCAAACAAAACTTTTTTCGTATTCGGCCAAAAAGAAAAAACCAGCGATTTAGCATTTAATTTTTTTGCCAACTCACTGGTTTTTTTTAACAAAAATCTATGTCCTGCGTGAACTCCATCAAAATTTCCAATCGTAATCACAGTTCTAAAATTAAAACTCCGCTCAAAAATTTCATTCAAAACGATCATATCAATTAACTCCAGCAAACATTCTTATCGGCCGCAAAAAATTTTCTTGCCTCACATAAATTCCAATCAATTTTTTATTTTCGTCATAAACCAAAAATTTCTCTTCATCAAAAAATTTCTCATCACCTAAAACAAACTTTACATCAATTTTATTTCCGTTATATAAAAATTTTTTTGCGATATCACTTACAATTACTTTTTTAAAATCCAAAGCTACATCTATTTTAATTATTTTTTTATCCAACAAATTATTTTCAAATAAAAACTCAAATCTATTTAAACTTATACTTTCGCCAATCAAAAATTTTCCTGCCTCAATTCTAATCAAATTATTTAAACATGCCCCACACCCATAAACATTTCCGATATCATTACAAAGCGAACGAATATAAACTCCTTTTGCACATTTGACTTCAATCCAAATTTTATCCGGCGCAACAAACTTTATAAATTTAATCTCATATATTTTTGCCAATCGCTTTTTTAACTCAATATTAATTCCTGCACGCGCGAACTCATATAATTTCTTGCCCATAAATTTTACAGCAGAAAAAATCGGCACCTCTTGCAAATACGCGCCGACAAAATTATTAATACAAGCCAAAATTTTTTTCTCATCATAAATAAATTTTTTTTCTTCCAAAACATTTCCTGTGATATCAAAACTATCTGTCCTAATACCAAATTTTATTTCAGCCAAATATTTTTTATCCTGCGAAATTATAAACTGCGAAATTTTTGTCGCCTCACCAATACAAATCGGTAAAACTCCTGTCGCTATCGGATCAAGTGTTCCTGTATGTCCAACTTTTTTTTTTGCTAACTTTTTTATTTTATAAACAACATCGTGCGAAGTTAATCCTCTAGGCTTATTTATAATTACAATTCCATCACACATTTTTTTTCTCGCTTATTAAACTTATTATTTTTTCTTTTGCATTTTTTATACTTGCTTTTATATTTGCTCCCGCTGCATTTTTATGTCCACCGCCACCAATTTTTTTTGCAATTTCATTTACATCTGTTTCGCGCGATCTAAAACTTATTTTACAAAATCCTTCGCCGTTCTCATCTACATTTTCTATTATCATCACTGCAATCTCTACACCACAAATATTTTTTATAAAACTAATTAATCCGCCCGTAAATTTATTATTAACTTTATCCAACTCTTCTATTTTTAAATACGAAATTGCCAGCCCTAAATTTTTTATTATCTCGAGATTTTTAATCACATAATCTAACAAATAAACTTCATCCAAACTTTTTTCTAACATTAACTTATTATAAATATTACTAAAATCAAATTTAAATT
The DNA here is from genome assembly GCA_947167415.1 of uncultured Clostridia bacterium. Lineage (GTDB taxonomy): Bacteria > Bacillota > Clostridia > Lachnospirales > CAMVHY01 > CAMVHY01. Next base: position 7,487 of record CAMVHY010000013.1, on the reverse strand, counting down.
TTAATAACTCGCTCGCAATCAAATGCGTTTTATAACTCGTACATGAATGACAAAAACCACCCGTGTCAGAAATAATTCCGGCATAAATCGCAGCTGCAATTTTATCATCCAGTAAATCCATTTTTTTTATAAACTCATAAATTATTTCGCTCGTAGACGAAGCTCCAGCATCAACATAATTATAATCGCAAAAATAATCATTGCTTATATGATGATCAATATTTATTTTTACCTTATTTTTTTCGTCCAGCAAATATTCATACTTGCCAAGACGATTTTTCGCCCCGCAATCTAAAACAATTATCAAATCTATTTTGTCTTTATTTACATAACTGTCAAACTTTTGCGTGGCTATCAAATTAAATTTTTTATTATACTCATCAAACAAGATACTGGCATTTTTATCAATTTTTTTCAATGCGCTAGCTAATGCAAAAACGGATCCGACAGCATCGCCATCAGGTTTTACATGTGTCAATATCAAAATATTCTCATGATTTTTTATCACATCAATAATTTCACTTATATCATTCGATTTTTCTTCTGCCATATCAAAAATATTCCTTTTTATTTTTTATTAAACAAGCCTTTGTCGCATCGCTTCATACAAAAAAATTCCTGCTGCGACAGACGCATTTAGGCAATTTATTTTTCCATGCATCAAAATTTTTGCCTTAAAATCAGATTTTTTTTTCACTAAATCACTTACTCCAAATCCTTCGCTGCCAATAATAATTGCACTTGGGATTTTAAAATCTATTTTACTGATATTTTCTCCGGACATATCTGCACACGTCACCCAAATATTTTTTTTCTTTAGATTTTCTATTTCATGAACCAAATTATTTACACGGGCAATTAACATATGTTCCAACGCGCCGGCAGAAGTTTTGCTGACTGTTCCAGTTAAACTAACATTTCTTCTTTTTGGAATTATTATTCCATGTGCACCAAAACATTCGCATGATCTTATAATTGCACCGAAATTTCTTGGATCATTTATCCTATCCAAAATAATCATTAATGGCATCTCATTTTTTTTGTGTGCAAACTCAAGTATATCATCAACATCACAATAATTTTTTTCTGGACAAATCGCAATTATTCCTTGATGATTTTTTGTTTCGCTTAAAAAATCCAATTTTTTTTTGTCAACCAATTGCATTACTACACCGTTTTTTTTTGCCAAATCTTTTATTGCTCTGAGCGAACTATTCTCATAGCCTTTTTTAATTAATATTTTATCGATCGGCTTTAAATTTTTAAGCGCCTCATTTACAGCGTTTTTTCCTTCCAATATCATTTTTTTTCTTACCTCAAAAAAAATTTTTCCTTATAAACAGAAATAAATAATAAAATTAAACACAAAATAAAAAAATACACTCGCAATTATATCTGTTTTTATTTAAACACAAAAAAATTTTTTTTCACACAATAAAATATTTGGTCGAAAATAATTTAAATTTTGTTTGAAACAATCGTTTAATGAAAAAAAATTTGTGTCGGACAATATTATTTTTATTATCCAAGATTATCGTGTTAATTTAAAATAAATTCCCAGAATAAAACTATTTTGTTGTTTTATTGTTTTAATTTATTTGCGTTATAAATAAAAAGTGAAGGTGATTAAATTGCGAAGTAGAAAAATAATCTCACAAAATAAAAATGCTGGACGAAATTATTTTCTCGAAGAAAAATTTCAAGCTGGTATAAAATTATTTGGTACAGAAGTTAAATCTCTAAGAAATTCAAGATGCAACATCAAAGATAGTTTTATAAAAATAAAAAATGACGAAGCATTTATAATTAATATGCACGTCGCAGAATATAAAAACGGAAATATTTTTAACCATGAACCGTTGCGAACAAGAAAATTATTGTTACACCGAAGTGAAATAAATAGATTACGCAAAGCAACAAGTTTAAATGGATATTCGATTATTCCAGTTCAAATTTATTTTGATGGAAGTTTTGTAAAATTAGATATCGCACTTGCCAAAGGTAAAAAAATTTATGATAAAAGAAGAGATATTGCGCGAAAAGATTTAAATCGTGAATTGCAACGTGATTTTAAGTCGCGAAATTTATTTATAAAATGATTATGAGTATAAAAAAAAGCCTCTGAAAATAAAGTTAAATAAAAATAAATTCGGAGGTTTTTTTGTGCGCGTGTTTAGCATAAAAAAGGAAAGTATTATTTTTGTGATTTGCATGGGAATTATTTTTGCCGGCTTAATAAATTCGATTGATAAAAAAAATAAAACACAAGAAACTTTTTTTATGCCATTGGCGAAAAAAATAATTTTAATTGATGCGGGACATGGCGGATGGGATCCTGGAAAAGTGGCAAAAAATAATATTTGTGAAAAAGATATAAATTTATCTATCGCTAAGAAATTAAAAGAATATCTTGAGCAAAACGGTGCTTTTGTTTTAATGACAAGAGTTGAAGATAAAGCGCTTGCAGAAAAAAAAATAAAAGATATGTTGGCAAGAAAAAAAATTTGTGAAGAAAATGAAAATATAGATATGATGATCAGCGTGCACCAAAATTCTTTTCCAAAAAAAAATGTTCATGGCGCACAGGTTTTTTATTATAAAAATTCGAACGAAGGGAAAAAACTTGCGGATTGTATTCAGGCACAATTAAAAAAGAATCTGGATAAAAATAATAATCGCGCAGCAAAAATTAATTCGAGCTATTTTATATTAAAAAAAATAATTAAGCCGTCAGTTATAGTTGAATGTGGTTTTTTATCGAATGATAATGAGTTGGAAAATTTAATTGATGATGATTATCAAAATAAAATTGCTTGGGGGATTTATTTAGGAATTTTGGATTATTATTATGATAATAAATAAATTTTTTTTGGGGGAAGTAAAATGAAATTTATAAATGAGTTAAATGAAAATGATAGGGTGAACGAAATTTTTTTTTGCAAGCAAAAGCAATTATGTAAAGCAAAAACAGGTAAAAATTATTTATTTTTAGTTTTGCAAGATAAAACAGGTGTAATTAATGCAAAAATTTGGGATTCGGATATGAATTGTGAGATAGAAAAATTTGAGCAAAATGATTTTGTTAAAATAGATGGCTTTGTAAATTTTTATAATAACGAGTTGCAAATAATAATTTCGAGATTAAAAAAAGCTGAGCCAGAAGAATATGAAATAAAAAATTATGTAAAGACTAGCGATAAAGATTTAGATAAATTAAAAAATGATTTGTTGGAATATATTTCGAGTGTAAAAAATAAATTTTTAAGCGAGTTGCTAGAAAAGATTTTTGATGAAGAGAGATTAAAAATATTTTGTGAGCATTCGGCGGGAAAATCTATGCATCACAGTTTTTTTGGTGGTTTGTTAGAACATACTGTTTCGGTTGTAGAAATTTGTGATTTTATGTGTAAAAGAAATAAATTAATTGATAGAGATATTTTAATTACATGCGCAATTTTGCATGATATAGGAAAAATATATGAATTAAATGATTTTCCAGAAAATAATTATAGTGATGAGGGAGAATTAATTGGGCATATAGTTATTGGTTCGGATTTAATTAGCAAAAAAATTTGTGAAATAAATGATTTCCCAGATGATTTGAGATTAAAGATTTTGCATTGTATTTTATCGCATCACGGAGAATATGAATTTGGATCGCCGAAATTGCCAAAAACAATTGAAGCGCTTGTTTTGCATTTTGCTGATGATTTGGATGCAAAGACAAAAATGTTTGAAGAGCTTGCAGAAAATGATAAAAGTGATTCGAATTGGACAAGTTATAATAAAATATTAGAAAGAAGATTATTAAAGCCAAATGTATAATAAGAGCGAAAATATTTCTGCGAGCGAAATAAATAAGTTTATTTATTGTCCATATCAATGGTATTACGAAAGATTTTATGGGCAAAAAAAAATTTTAGAGATTTTAAAAAGCAAAAAAGAAAAAAAAATAAAATGGCAAAATTATGACGCGGGCGAAAATAAATTTGCGAAGGGAAATTATTTTCATAAGACGTTTAGAAAAAAATATTTACTTGAGCGTAGGAAAAAGATATTTTTATTTTTTATTTTGGTGATAGGAATTTTATCGTGTTTATTTTTTTGGGATATAAATTTTGCTATTTTCTTAGGCTTGGTTTTATTGATAAAAATTTTTTTCGTGCGAAATATAAAAAAAACGAATATTAAATTTCCGTGTTGGCCATGGATTTTGATTTATTCTGATGAAAAAAATAAAAAGCAGAAAAATATTATTAAGGCTAAAATTTTATTTGACAAAAAAAATAAATTATCTGGCAAGCCAGACTTAATTTACAAAAATATAATTACAAAAAATATAATTCCAATAGAGTTAAAAAGCGGTCAAGTCGGAAATTATAAAAAACCCAAACCGGGAGATTTATTTCAAGTAATTGCATATTTTATTATCTTGGAAAATTGTTTTAAAAAAAGACCACGCTATGGATATTTGATATATTCTGATTATATGTTTATGATTCCAAATAAAAGATATTTGAGAAAAAAAGTTTTAAAAGCGTTAAAAGATATGCGTTTTATGCTTAAAAAAAAATTTATTTCGCATGAAAAAAATTTATCGGCATGTAAAAAATGTATTTGTAATAATTCGGTTTGTAAAATATAAAAAATCCCGCTGCAAAAATTATTATTCACGAGATTTTTTTTGTGTATTATATTTTTTATGCAAGGGAAAAAATGGTCAGGAAACAGAATTTTTTTGGCTCTGATTTTTGTTATAAGCATGGAGTTAGACAAAATTTTGCTTTTATATATCAAACTATCTATCTGCAAAACCATATTTTTATATAAAATATTTTTTTACAAAAAAGTCTTGATAAGTAAAATTTGTTTTGGTAAAATAACAGCAGAGATATTTATTGACGTCGGTATTTATTGACGTCATTTTTTTACTTGATTAAAATTGTAGGAGGAGGTTCAATGAAAGAAGAAACAGATGATATGCTTAAAGATGAAATGTTAAATAAGCTAGAGAACAAAGTTGAATCGATAGAATGTCACGAGTTTTTTTGGGATGATGATCGGAAAAAATATTTTCCACAATATAAAATTGGGATAGCACATGGTATGTGGCGAGCTTATGTTTCAGCTTTTTATGCAATGTTTACTGGGCGAGGCTTTTATGATAACGCTAAATTACATTATTTGGATTGGAAAGAGAGAATCGCTGCAATAGTTTTTAATCTGATAAATTTTGGCGGATTGACAAGTTTAATATTTGGTATTGTAAACTTGTCGCCGTTTTTATTAGTGGTTGGCGGAGTTTTAGTGTTAACTGGTCTTTATTCAGCTTGGTGTGGTGCTAATATTTCAAAAGAATCGCGTCGAATCCTTGTAGAAACACAACAACAAGAATACGCTAACAAATATAAGTGGAATTTTGTTCCTAAAGATAAGGCAAACATCAAATTGGTTCCTGTGCAAAGTAATAGTAAACTTATATCTGATGGGATAGAATTTGAAGATATCGAAGATCCAAATTTTTTATTCAATAAAATCAAGTAATATAAGTTAATTTGTTAAGATAGATAACTGTAAAAATTTTGTTTAGCAAAGGCATATTAATTGCTTTTGCTTTTTTTATTTTTTTATGTTAATCTTAAAAAAAATTAAAGGTGTGAAAAGTTTGGGAGAAGAATATTTTGCGCTGTATAGAAAATATCGTCCGAGAAAATTTTGTGATGTGGTTGGGCAGGAAAATATCGTAAAGACTTTAGTGAATCAAATAAAATTAAATCGTATATCACATGCATATTTATTTTGTGGGACGCGCGGAACAGGAAAAACTTCGGTGGCAAAAATTTTTGCGATGGCGTTAAATTGTTTTGAGAATAAAAAAAATAATTTAGCTGAGCCATGTTTTAATTGCACGAGCTGTCAAGATATTTTGAATAAAAAAGATATGAATGTAATTGAAATTGATGCGGCGAGTAATAATGGCGTTGATAATATAAGAGAAATTCGTGATGAAGTAAAATATCCGCCGGTAAATGCGAAATATAAAATATATATAATTGATGAGGTGCATATGCTTTCGAGCGGTGCGTTTAATGCGCTTTTAAAAACTTTGGAAGAACCGCCGGAACATGTAATTTTTATTTTAGCAACGACGGAGCCACAAAAAATTCCTGTGACGATTATTTCGAGATGTCAAAGATTTGATTTTAAAAGAATAAAAAAAGATAAAATGTTTGCGGCAATAAAAAAATATATGGCGGAAGAAAAAATAAATATTGATGATGACGCGATAAATTATGTGATTTATTTATCGGACGGGGCAATGCGTGATGCTTTAAGTATTTTGGATCAGGTTATTGCTTTTTATTTTGACGAAAAAATTGATTTAAAAAAAGTTATTGAGATAACTGGGGCGGCTGATGATAGTTTTTGTTGTGAGTTTTTAAATTGCTTTTGTGAGAAGAATTTAAATAAAATTTTGGAAATGATAAATAAAATTGTTTTTGATGGAAAAGAAATTTCACAGTTTGTTTATAATTTGGTTCTATTTTTGCGGGATAAATTGGTTTTGATAAATAGTAATGATGATGGTGGAATTTTAAATTTGTGGGAAGAAAGATTAAATAATTTAAATAGGTGTAATTTGGATTTTGATTTGCAAATGGATTTGTTGAAAATGTTTTTGGAATTGCTTAGTGAGTTAAAATATGCGATCGATGAAAAAATTGCGTTGGAAGCTAAATGTATAAAATTTTTGTTTGAAAAGAAAAATGTTGGTGGGTTTGAAAAAAAAGAGCTAGATAAAAAAAGTTTAAATAAAGAAATTGTTGCGTCTGAAAAAAGAGATAATACAAAAAATGACGTTGTTGATAAAAAAAAGTTGGATGATGTGTTAAAAAAAATAGTTTTTAATGCGGATGGATTATTAAAAGAAATTTTGGTGAGCACAAAAATAATTGATGTAAAGGAAAATATTATTTATATAAAAGTGGAAAACGAAAGTAAAAAAAAATTGCTTGATGAACGCAAGGATAAGATTAAAAATTTGTTGGAAGATGAAATTAATTTAATGAATTTGGATTTAAAATTTGTTTGTGAGAAAAAAAATGATAGCAGGCAAAAAAGTTTTTTTGATGAGCAAGAATTTGATGCGAAAATAAAAAAAATAAATATGAATGTTAAAATCGAGGATTAAAAAAAATTTAGCGGGAAAAAAATTTTATAAAATAAAAGCGGACTGATTGAAATCGGTCCGTTTTTTTGTGTTTATTAGACAAAAATAAAAATCAAATCTTTGTTTGTCATTTGTTTAAATAATCAATTTAAAAATTTTTTTTGATAAACTCTTGGCAAATCATTTTTTTGCTATATGCTTAAAGTGTAGCTGCGTATGGCTACAGAAATTTATTGAAAGGAGCGGTAAAACAAAAGATAAAGGAGAAGAAATAGAAGAGAAAGAAAATGAAAATAATAAAAAAGATGAAAAAAAG
>CAMVHY010000012.1 GCA_947167415.1 uncultured Clostridia bacterium | reverse complement strand
CCAATTATAAATAATCCTGATACTAAAAAAACGTCAGCAAAATTAAATATTGGAAAGTCAATTGGTATTATATCAATAAAATCTATTACATAGCCCTTAAAAATTCTATCCAAAAAATTTCCAAGTGTACCAGCAAAAACAAAAACAAGCGCCGTTTTATTAATTTGATTTTGTTTTAAAGCAAAAAAATAATATCCGATTAAAAATAACGCAACAATCGTTATAGCAACAAAAAAAAATCTCTGGTTTTTTAGGATTCCAAATGCTGCTCCAGTATTTTCAATATATCTGAACCCAAGAACATTTTTTATTATATTAATCCCTATTTTATTTTTCAAATATTTTTCTACAAGCATTTTGCTTATAAAATCAATCGATACTAAAAAAAAAGCTAAACAAAAATAAAAAATATACACGTTTATCACCTTTAAAATTAAAATAAACTTCAGATTTATTTTTTACCACATTAAATATTTACTCACTTGATAATTTATTTTTTTTTATTTCTTGAACCATAAACTTTTTCTTTTGCGCCTGTAACATAATTTTTTTTATTAATTTGGTTTTGTACCATATTTTTTCTCATGATTTCTAAATTTTTTAGGGTCTCTAAAATAAAATTCAATTGACTCATATCCATTATTCTTAACAAATTATTTATCACATTCAAAAGATTTTGTCTTTCGGTGTTTTCTTTTTGTTCATTTAGGGTCAAAACTTTTTTTGAAAAAAAATCGCCTATGTTTAAATCAAACACATTACAAACTTGCAAAAGGAACGGCACTGAAGTCCCTCTTTCTCCACGTTCAATCAATCTGATAAAACTTTCAGAGACATTTAAAATCAAAGCTAATTCTTCTACTCGCATATTTTTTTGTACGCGCTCAGATTTTATTTTTTGCCCAATACTTTTTTTTAGATTTTTTAATTCGTTTTCATCCATTTAAATTCATTCACCTTTTTTTATTTCATTATACCATTTATAATATCTATTAAAAAAATTTCGGAGTGATTTTTATATAATGAGAAAAATATTAGTTGCTGATGACGAAAAAAGCATCACGGATATAATTGCATATAATTTAAGCAAAGAAAATTATAAAGCGATTTGTGCTTATAATGGCGAAGAAGCTTGGGAATTATTTAAAACTTATACTTTTGATATTGATTTGGTTATTTTAGATGTAATGATGTCAGGACTAAACGGTTTTGAAGTATGTAAAAAAATAAGAAACATATCAAAAGTCCCTGTGATTTTTTTGACAGCGCGTGCAGAAGAAGAAGATAAAGTAAATGGTTTAGAAATTGGTGGCGATGATTACGTTACAAAACCATTTGGAATAAGGGAATTAATGGCAAGAATTAGATTACGTTTAAAAGAAGCAAAAAGACGTAAACCATATCAACAAAATGTCGCTGTTTGTGGACGAGTAAAAATAAATTTTACTAGATATGAAATTTTTATAGACAACGAACCTGTTCATTTAACACCAAAAGAATTTGATTTGATAAAATTTTTGATTATAAATAGAGGCAAAGTTTTTTCACGCGATGATCTTTTGAAAACAGTTTGGGAATATGAATATTCAGGAGATGCTCGAACGGTTGACGTAACAGTTAGAAGATTAAGAGCAAAAATTGAAAAAAATCCTGAGGAGCCAGAAATTGTTTTAACAAAACGTGGAATTGGATATTACGTTGAAGATGCACAACAAAAACGTAGAAGAACTCGTGTAGAAAAAAATATTTCGTCCGGCAAAAAAGAACATCAAAATGCAAACAATGATTTATCAAATGAAAAAAAAGAAGGCGTAAATGATTAAAAAAAAAATAGGCAGAAGCATAAAAACAAAACTTATATTTTTATATTTGACACTGGTTTTTATTGTAATGATTATCGTTGGAACTTATATTTTGACTTCAATAAAGAAATTTGAACTCGAGAAAATTAATCGTGAGATGATAAATTATGCAGATTATATTGACGAACAAATTATAAATAGTTTTGATGATGCAAAAGATTTTCAGTCTGGAATTACAAGTATGTTTTATGGTTCAAAAAATGATATGCAATGCAATATTTTAAATTCAAATGGCTCGACAATTGCATCGAGCGTTTTGCCGTATGAAAATTATAATAATAAAGCAGTTATAAAAGCTTTGACAGGACGAGAAAATTTTTCTTATTGCCATGAAGTTTTGAGCGATAAAAAAATAAAAATTTGGTATGACTATGCACGGCTATCAAAATTTTGTGATGATTATTTAATTTTTATTCGAGTGGATTCGAAAGAATTTTTGGATATAGTTTTTAATATGACATTGGTCTTAATTTTTTCGTTAATATTGGCTTTAATTTTTGGTGGAGCAATTGGTTTTTTATTTGCTGGAAGTTTAACAAAGCCAATTAGAATTTTGTCTGATAAAGCAAAAGAAATGGCAAACGGAAATTTAAATCATGAGATTATCATAAATAGTGATGATGAAATTGGTGAGCTAACTTTAAGTTTTAATGAGATGGCAAAAAAATTAAGCAATATGATAAATAAATTCGCACTTGAAAATAATAAACTGGAAATTATTTTGCAGAATATGAATGACGGCGTGATTTTTTTTGGTGCCAACGGAAATGTTTTGCATTATAATTACGCGTCTGAAAATTTGTTAGGCTTGGATTTTTATAAAATAAAAAAAAATGATTTTGATAATGTGATGAAAAAAATAGGATTAGAAAATAATAATTTTGTTGCTTGTAAGAAAAAAAATTTTTTGTTCACGGATGATATTTTAAAAATAAATGATAAATATTTGGCGTTAAATTTTATTCCGTATGAAGAAATAAAAAATAAAGAACTAAAAGGAATTTTACTTGTGATTCAAGATGTTAGCAAACATAAAAAATTGGATGATATGAGGCAAGAATTTGTAGCAAACGTTTCTCATGAAATAAGAACGCCTTTGACGACAATAAAAGCTTATAGCGAAACACTTTTATCCGGAGAAATTGATAATAAAGAGCTGGAAAATAATTTTTTGAACATAATAAATCAAGAAACAGATAGAATTTATATTTTGGCAAAAGATTTGCTCGAGCTGTCAAAATTTGATAATAATCAGGCGCAATTTGATTTTAAAAAAATAAATTTGTGTGAAGTGATAAATAAAAGCATTGAGCAAAATAATATCGAAGCAAAAAAAAAAGAACAGGAAATAAAATTTGAGCAAGCAAAAGATTTTTATTATGTAAACGGAGATTTTAATAGATTAAATCAAGTTTTTTGTAATTTAATTTCGAACGCGATTAAGTATAGTGATAAAAAAAAAAAGATTGAGATTTATATAAAAGAGACGGAAAGATATATAAGAGTTTTTGTAAAAGATAACGGATACGGTATTCCGAAAGAAGATTTAAATAATATATTTGAAAGATTTTATCGCGTTGATAAAGCTAGATCGAGAGAAATGGGTGGAACTGGTTTAGGTTTGTCGATTGTAAAAAAAATAATTGAAGCACATGATGCAATTATAAATGTTATTAGTGAATTAAATGTTGGGACGACTATGATTTTGAAGTTTAAAAAATTTGTTGAGCAAGAAAATGATTTTGGGAGAAAGAAAATTGAGTAAGATAAAAAATTTTTTATTGATGTTATTAATAATTATTGCTGGCGTTCAAGTTTATATATTATGGTTTGAAAAAATTTCGGACCATAATTTTTTTTATAAAATTAAATCTGATGATAATAAAATTGATTCTAATGGACTGGCTGATAATTTTAAAATGATTTTACGGGAGAAAAATAATTTTTGTTTGATTTATAAACCAAGTTATACACAAAAAAAATTTTGTAATTTAATAATTAAAAATCTGAGTGAAGATAATTTTTGTCTGAAAAAAAACGTTGAAGATAATTTTTTTGATCGTGAGATTTATAAAGCGTTTTGTATTTATGATTATAATTTTTTAATTGAAGCTAATAATTTTTTTTATGATTTAAAAAATGATATGCTGGCAAATTTTAAATTAAAAGCGTTTGATAAAATATTTTTATATGATGACGGAAGAATTATTTTTTTTAACTCGAAAAATAAAATTGTGTGTGAATATGATTTAAAAGAAAAAATAGATTGTAAAGATTGGTTTGATGAAATAAATACGCAAGAAAAAAAATATTGGATTTATGATGACGCGAAAAAAAAATTTTTATGTGTCGGCAAAAAAAATATTTTGGGAATAATAAATCCGTATAAAATAAATGATGAGTTGTTGATGGATAATATTGCAAAAAATATAAATGTGTTGTTTAGTTTTGGTTCGGTTAAAAAAATAGAAAACGTAAATAATATTTTTGAGTTTTTTAATGGCGCACAAGAAATTGTTAAATATTTTCCTGAGCATGTTTTGGAATATAAAAATTATAAAAAAGAAATAAATGATAAAAATGAATCGAGTGTAAATTTGGAATTAAATTATTTAAAAGCTGTTGATTTTATAATGCAAGATTTGTGTGTGAAAAATAATTTTATTTTAAAGGGCTATAAAAAAAATAAAGATGGATATGAGTTTTATTTTGATTATTTTATTAATAATTTAGAGATTGAGTTGGAAAAAGATTTTGCTTTAAAAAGTGGAATTAAAAATTTTATTTCTGTCGCACTTAAAAATAATACTGTGGTTGAATATAAAAAAATTGTGTTTAATTTTGTAAATGAAAATAATTTTACGGATGAGACGTTTGAAAAATATTTTTTTAAAAGTGATGGTTTGTTTATGAATTGACAAATTTTATTAGTTTTGGCAGATTAATTTTTTATTAATTCTTTTTTTTAGGAAATAATATTTTTGCAAGCAGAAAAAATTATTTATTGGCGTGAAATGATTTTGAGATAAAAAATTTTTTTTGGCTTGCATGATTTATATATAAAAATTTTTTGGAGGGGAAAATAATTATGGATTCAAAACCGTTGGATTGGACCGCGTTGACACTTTTAATTATTGGCGCAATAAATTGGGGATTAATAGGATTTTTTGAATTTGATTTAATCGCTTCGATATTTGGTGGAATGCATTCATGGATAAGCAGAATTTTGTACGCAATAGTTGGTGTGGCCGGGATTTATGCTTTAGGACTATTTAACAAAGTTGAAATTGACGATGAATTACGTGATACAAGTACGGCAAAATAAAAAATTTTTGGTTTATAAATAAAAAAACCGTTGGAAAAAAGAATAACGCCAGCGGTTTTTATTTTTTATTGGCGAATTAAAAAAATTTTGGTTGGTGTTTTTTTATTTTAATAGAATGTTTTTTTATAATGAAAAAATATATTTATACTAACAATCTCAAAACTTGTAAACCAAAGTCAACTGCGTATTAGGAGAACAATTTTTGGCAGTGTTGATGAATATACTATATAAATAAACCGATATTTAGTATCGTAGTTGTTTTAGAGACTCTTTAGTTGCCAATGGACTTGTGGTTACTAAACTTCTACTTTCCTGTATCATCGCATTACTAACATCAGCACGAAGTTTAATAAAATTATTGTTTGGATAATTATAGTCAAGATTATCATAAGTGTCTGGACCATCGTAATAACGATCTTTTTTATTTTTTATTCCTTTTCCAGCGACTAAACATCCACAAACAAACGATCCACTTGTAAAAATAATTTTTATTACAAGATAACCTTCAATAAACGGGAGGAAAAAAGACACGACGGATAAAATCAAAATACTCAAAGGAATACATCCTATTTTAAACCATTTCCATTGCAACTTATCAAAATAATCTTCTCTTGCATCGGAATCCCAATTCTTATATGGGATATTTTTTAATTTGCACAAATTTATATTTCGTTTCTTCAAATCATTTATATCATTATTCAACTGTTGACTCTTAGTATCTTCAAGGAAATAAAGTATAGTTTCACCACCAATGCATACTTGTTCTAACTTATTTTGATTATTTATTTCTCCTGGTGCCAGTCTATAGTATACCGACATCAATTTACTTTTTTGTTTTTGCAATTGGCGATTTTTTTTTCTATCACCGTTTAACTTGTTTTCTTTAAGTAATTCAAATTCAATTTCTGCTATTTCTTTCTGTTTATTATCTTTCGTATATTTCGATAGATTATTAAATTTAATTTTGTTCTCTTCAAAAAGCTTTAGTTCGATATCTGTTATTTCTTCTTGTTTATTATTCTTAGTATATTGTGACAAGTCTTTCAGCTCAATTTTTTGTCCTTTAAAAAACTTTAGTTCAATGGCTGCTATGTCATCATTACTTTTTTCTTTTTTTTCGTTTTCCAAAAATTTTTTCGCACACTCACTACACCAATATTCATAACTAATTCCCGCGTTTTGATAAAACTTAATATAGTCATCTAATAATTCGTCACGATATGAATCAGGATCATAAAAATCGTTTAAGTTTGTGCACGCATTACTATCTAAATTTGTTCTCAGATCACTCAGTTCGTCTTTAGCTGAGTTCGGATTTTCTTCATTAACTTTATATTTTTCTTTTAGTTTGTTTGACAATTCTTTGCTATTTATTTTCACATCGTGCAAATCAATCTCAATTTCTGCTTTGTTAGATTTATATTTTTCCTTTTGTTCATATGCACCAATAAATCTATTACGAGCTTTCAATTCATTCGTTTCTATATCATCTAACTTTAAAACTTTAGGCAAACTTTCATATTTTACATATTCAACACGACCATCTTTAGCAAACACTAAATCATCTTGCTCACAATTTGTTCCGGAAAAATCAAAAACATACTCATCTATTAATTTTTGACCTTTCTGGTTAACAGGTTTAATCTTTTCTGTAAATATTTTATTCAAAGCATATCTGTATATCAGTGCATGTGGTTGCTTAGTGTCTCCTACGATTTCTTCGACATCTTCTTTTTCTAGTCTAAACATTTTGATAAAATCTTTCATCGTTTTGTTTGTTCCGCCGTCTGAATACAAATTACTAAATAAATCATTTATAGCATTTTTATTTACCATATATTTTGTTCTTAAGTTTTGTATTGTTGATGTTAATTCAGTTACGATATGTGTTCTCTGCGACATATCATCAGAACTCATTTTGATTTCCTTATTTTCATTATCATCAAAAATAGAATATGCGTTATTTTTTAATTTATCCATCAAAAAAACTTCTCTAGCTAAATCGTTATCTATATCTTTTACCTTATCGCTGACATCTTTGCCGTTATTACCTTTTAATTTTAATTCTCCGCTAACAATTTTGTCAGCAAAATATGCGAGAACATCTATCCCAATTATTGTTCCATTTTTATCGAAAATAAAATGTTCCTGTTTATATTTTCCAAAATCAGCTTTTTGTGTACACTGATAGAGTTTATTATAAAGCTCATTTTCGCCGTAATCTTGATGTAATACATAATCCCGATAATAATCTTTGTTTTCTCTGAGATAAATATAATCACGCTTTTGCTTATCATCTTTAAAATATAATAATTCGGACAATCTTTCCTTTCGTAAATGTTGATAATCATAAACATTTAAAATAAAATCAGACGGTTTTAGTATTTTTGCAGCTTTTGGACAAGATTGAATTTTTTTGTCTATCAGTTTTAATTGTTCTTCCAAACCACTTCCAGAATATTTATCAATTTCTTCTGGACTAAATTTTAAATATATTATATCATTTTTATCTTTATCAACAACGCGCGCGCCGCCAAATAATTTCTCAAGCAAAAAATTAACTTTGTCGACATTATTATTTTCATTCAACAAACCATTTTTTAAATTCTCATTTTGGTCTTGCGATATCAAATTAAGATTACCATTTTCAATCTCACTTATTAGCCAATCTATTATTTTTACTAAACCATTATTTTCATCATATACAAATGCAGATTTTGGAGGATTTGAAGGAAATGTGTGGTCTTCAACTATCAGCTCTAATTTTTCTGACAAAGCTTTGTTAGCATGTTCTTCACGATCTCTCTGATAAAATTCTAAATACGTTTTATTATTCTTATCAGTAATGCACGCGCCACTAAATAATTGATTAACCAAAAACTCAACTTTGTCATCGTTATTATCTTTACTCGACAAATCATTTTTAAGATTCTTATTTTGTATCAAATTGAGATTACCATGTTCAATTTCTATGACCAAATCCATTACTCTACTTTTATAAAAAGCAGCCTTAAATTTTTTTTCTTTCTCTGTAAACAGCTTATTTGACTCTTGAATTTTATTTTTATCCAAAAAAAATCCATCTTTCCATGCATTAATAATATTATTACGGAACTTTTCATCTTCGCCTGATAATTTTTTTTTCAAATCTTTTTGCTGCTCAGTTAATTTTTTATCATCCAAATTTAAAATAGCTTTTGCATTTTCTTTTTCAGTGACTGATAACAAACTATTTAAAGCGACATAAAATTCAACCAACTTCTTATCAGGTTTTTCATTTTTATATAAATATTCTGGCCTAAAAAAACACAAAATCATGTGACGGCTGTAATATGATAAAGTTTCCCATTTTCTTGAGTTAACATTTTTTAGAAAATCGCGTAAAACAGAACTTCTATTAAAATCTCGGATCCACTCATCCATTACTTTTTTCGTTGTATTAACATTGAAATGCAGGTCCGTCTCTCCCTGATAAAAAAATATACCAGCGTAACCAGTATGCTTAAAATAAAGTTCAAATATAGGTTGCATAAAGCTATCCAACAAGTCAAAAAAATAATTCACTATATTGTCGAATTCTTTTCTGTCATTCAAAGATATATCTTTGGAACTTAATCCTTCATTCAGTAAGGTTATCCATGGCGTAGTCCCCTCATCATCATAACATACGATAAATCTTTTAACTTCCTTACTATTGATCAATTTTTTCTCCAACATAGCACGTACGTAAGTATTGCGTATCACACTCATAGGGCCAAAAAAGTGGCGCCTGAAATCTGATTCTGTAAAATATTTCTGACTCAACATTTGCATAAACTGCGTGTTATTAGCAAACAACAGATCAATACTACAAATTCTATTTCCAAGCGACGTGGCTTTCGAGAACTTGTTCTGACTGAAAATATATTGTTGTATATCATGAACAATTGGCCCTAACATTATCGTATCGTTAGCCAAAGGCTTAAACGAAAAAACGCTACAAGGGGTCATCAACACCATCCTTAAAAAATTTTTTTCATTAATCCACTCTTGATTTGCTAAATCTCGATTAAATTGTATTTCAGCATCTTGATCTTCACCCTGATTTAAATAAATTTCGTTGTTTATATTGTTCTCATTGTTCCTTTCCATCTTGTCCATCTCCTTTTTTATGTAAAGCAAAAATTTTTCAAATCAAAAAACAAACATACATAGATATTATAAACCACAAAAATATCGTTTGTCAATATTTTTTTAGATAAAAGATATATATATGAAAAAATCGTACATGTTATTTAATTAAAAACTCAATTTTACTCTTTTATTATATCACAAAAAAAATATAAAGCAACGTATATAAAAAAATTATCCTCTTTTTATTTCATACCTTTTACATAGATAAATACTCATTGCACATAACATTTTTTTCGCAAAAAATAAAAGTGTTCCATTGAGATACTTTATAAACTAAAATTATAAAATATCTTTCCGAAACACTTTTGTTTTATAGCTAAACTTTTACATATCAAAAATAATTTTTGAGCAAAGATTTTACGCCATTGTAAATTGCCAACGCTGTTTTAAATCTATATTCATCGCTGGATAATTTATTAAATTCATCTTGATTGGTAATAAAACCAATTTCACATAACACTGCCGGAATTTCTGTATTTTTAATTACATAAAAATCATTTGATTTTACGCCGCGATTAAACGATTTTAATTCATCAAGCAAATTTTTTAACACCACATCACCCAAATTACGTGAACAAAAATTTTTATTCACCCTATTATTTTGCTCGCAATAAAAAACTTCTGTTCCATTTGCATTAGGATTACTTGGCGATGAATTTATATGAACTGAAACAAATAAATCTCCGACATCATTTGCGATTTTAACTCGCTCACTTAACGAAACTTTTTTGTCACATAATCTTGTCGCATAAACTTTTATACTTTCTCTATCAAAATCATTATCGAACAAACTCAAAATTTTTTGTGAGATATCAAGCGTCAAATCTTTTTCGTTTAATTTATTATTTCTGGTTCCTGTATCATTTCCGCCATGCCCCGCATCAATTACTAATATATTTTTATATTTTTCTTTTGGATTCACAGCTTTTATATAAATATTTTTTTCATCTTCATAAATATCATAAGCAAAAATTTTATTTTCAGAAATTATTATTTCGCTATTTTTTATTTCTAAACATGAAAAATAATCGTTTCTGATAAAAAATTTTCCGTCACCATAATTTTTTTCTAAATCGCAACCAAATTTCAATACATATTTTTTATCATCATAAAAATCATTTTCTGTCACTTGTTTTAAATCAATAAAATTATTTTCTTTTTTTAACGCGATAACATTATTTTCACATGAAATATTTTTGCAGTTGCACTTTGTTTTCTTTAATTCGATTTCAATTTTTCCTGTTGATTTACTTAAAAAATAATCAACACCATCTTCTAAATCAAAAACAATTCGAGCGATTTTTTTTGGTTCAAGTTTATATTGCGAAAATCTTATATTTTTTAAAAGCTCATTTTTCAAATCAGTTATATCCACTTTAAAATTTTTCTCAACTTCACAATTATCAATATCGATTGCTAATCTATTTCCCGGCAAAAAAATTTCTCTTACAAAATCTATTTTCCCGCCAAAATTTATATTGCCATCCGTTTCAATTAAATATTTATCTTCACAATTATTTTTTTTTCTGACAGCAATCAATTTACAATTTTTATTTTCCTCTACATCTTTTTCGTCGTCTTTTTTATTTTCATTTTTTTTATCATCGATTTTTTGCTCATGAAATATATTTTTATTTTGCAAATCTTTCTTTTGATTAATAATTACTTTTCTTTCATCTTTTCCATCTTCCCATTCGATTTCAAAACCAAATGTTTCGCCAATAAATCTTACCGGAACCATTAGTTTTTCATTAATTAATGTTGCTGGTGACAATAAAATTTTTTCTTCACCATTAACTTTTGCCACTGTTTCATTTACCGTCAACAAAACACGTGTATCATTTTTAGAAATTAATAATTCCTTAGCATCGCCTCGCCATTCCAAATCAGCATTAAATTTCTCCAAAATTTCTCTCACCGGAACCAAAACACAGTCATTAATAATAATTGGATTAGTAGGCAAATTTTTTATTTCTATACCGTCAACAAATAATTTTATGGTTTGCGACTTACAAAAAAGTTCACGTGAGCTCAAAAAAAATATTAAAGCCAAACAAAAAAACAATTTTCGTTTCATAATTGAAAAATCCTCCGACGTTTTCTTTTATAATACGACTTTTTTTGCTTATTTGGTTTAATATTTTTTTAAAATTCTATTACAATAATAAAAAATAATTTTTTTTAGGCGATATTTATGTAAACACAAAACGATTTCAAAACATAACATTTATGAGATTTTTTTAAATTACCTATTGACAAATAAAAATTTTTGTTTTAGAATAAACAAGGAGAGAATTTAATGGCGTCGGAATTTAATGGCGTCATTTTTTTGTTAATAAATTTGATGTGAATTTTAATTTTTTTTGGGAGTGGTAAAACATGATGAATGAAAACGATGAAAACAAAATCACCATAAATTTTAAACGTGTAAATGGTGAACCTGTTTTTTTAAGTGTAAAAAAAACCGACAAACCAATTGATATAATTCCACAATTGCAGCAAAAATGGTCTAACTTTAAAGTAGGTGAATTGGTTTTTAATGGCAAAAACATATTAAATTGCAAGCAAACCTGGTCGGAGTTGACAAAAGAAGACAGCATTGTAGTTGTTGTTGGCGGTTCGGAAAATTTAATTACTGTGCATTTTAAAAAGTTAGGAACGGAAGAAGGATTCGATTTATATGTTAAAAAAGATGATAAAATACGCGATATAGTTCCAATCTTAGAGGAAAAGTTTGTGAATTTTGAGGTTTCCCAGTTAAATCTAGGTAATTTGGAACTAATATGGCGGGGACAAGATGGAAAAGTTAATGACAGAACGTGGTGAGAGTTATCTGTTGATAATGATATTAATGTTATTGTTTGGGGTAAACAAATAGATAAGTACTACGATTCAAATAAAAATAATATAGATTTGGAAGATAGATCAGAAAACAAGACAGTTGTAAATTGGAAACTCATATTCTCTAGCTCTCCGTTTTTGGTTTTAACTTTACTAGCTTTGATTTTGCAGTGGCATATTGCTTTTGTTATTAGTTTTCTTGTTATTAGTTTGGTTTTAGTTGCGAGTGGGTTGTGGCCAAAAATAAAAACTTGTTGTCCAAGAGAAATTTCATCCTCTTATGAAACTGAAAATACAAATCCAAGAGAAGAAAATATTTCTCAAAATCTAAATTTAGAGCGAGATGATCTACGAAATCATGATGGAATTTATGAATAAAC
>CAMVHY010000011.1 GCA_947167415.1 uncultured Clostridia bacterium | reverse complement strand
GAAAAAGCAAAAACTGCTTAATATACTTTTTATCGATAGTACGAGCATAAAGGTGGGGCCAGATGTAAACAGGAATAAAAACAATCAGGAACAAAGCGTCGGACGTTCAAAAGGTGGCCTAACAACTAAGTTACACTTATGTTGCACATCTTCATGTCCAGTGGCTTTTCGTTTGTCTCCTGGCAATTCTCACGATGCTGACGAAGGAAGAAAATTGATTGAATCCATATATTCCAAAAATAATAATTATCTCGTGATGGACAGAGCTTACGAAGATGATAAAACTTTAGCTTTAGCTAAAAATCACGGCTTTAAGACAGTTGTTCCACCTAAAAAAAAATCGTAAGTCACCTTGGAGTTATGATCGACAACTTTATAAACATCGCAATATTATCGAATGATATTTCCTGAGATTAAAACGTTTTAGAAAAGTTTTTACTCGTTATGATAAACTTGATTCTATTTTTATTTCTACCATCTCTCTTGCTTTTGTTTTTGATTTGCTTTTTATGTGAACGCTACCTAGATAGTATCGACAAAATTAGAAGATATATAAGATAAGGGGATAAAAAATGAATAAAAGGGAGAAGGAAATAAAATGAAAAAGAGAAATGGAGAAAGAAGCTATAGAAGGAATGATATGAGAGATGAAGAGTGGAAAAAAATAAAAGATTATATAAAAGAAAAGAGATGAAGAGCGGGGAAGGATGATACGAATTTTTTAAACGCAGTATTTTGGATATTGAGGACAGGAGCGCCATGGAGAGATTTGTTGCCGGATTATGGGAAATGGTATACGGTGCATAAAAGATTTATTCGATGGCAACGAAAAGGTATGTGGAAAAAATTATTTGAGATGCTGAAAGGTGATGTGAGCTTTGAATGGCTAATGATAAACTCGAGTTATGTGAAAATACAGCTGGGGCTCGCGACGGAAATCAGGCTATATCAATAACAAAAGAGAGCTCAGTTCAAAAATACATTTAGTTGTAAATGAACATGTTATGCCAATAAATTTTATTGACTGATAATTCATGCATTAATTGCAAGGAAGTTATTCATCTATCTAATTGGGAAAATCAATACAAAGTTAACGTTTGCAAACCGTACTTACGATATAAACGAAATTTTGTCTTATGTCGTTGCAAGAAATATGAGCCTAGTTATTTTTCCAAAATGTAATCACATTTACCAGCATAATAGCATAATTATGATCGGTAACTTCATTGTTTTTGTCATATTTTTCTTTGCTTTAAAACGTTGGTATGCTATTGCTATTTGCTACCCTAAAACACTCGATGGTTTTATCGCTTCTATTTATGTTTGTTGTATCTCTATGTATTTGTAGCTGTTTTAAATTTTTCTCGTGTAAATGCTGTCTAGCCTATGGTATAAACGAAGTATCAAGTAAAATCTTTTGCCTGCTCTTCTCAATGCCAAACTTCTGCTTGATCTCCTTTCTACTTAAAATTTATGAAACACCATTTATATTTCTTATATTGATTGCTATCTTTCACGTTATCAATGATAATAATATTACTCAGATTAACTTTATTTTGATTCATATCTAATCACCAAAATTTAAAATAAAATCACTGCTAGTTATTTCGCAAATGATAAATAGAAACAAATTACTTAACAAAAATTTTTATTTGTTTATAGGGTGAAAAATAAAATTAAAAAATATCAATGCGGCACACCGTGTTTTATTTATTAAATCTACAAAAAAATAAAGCGCTTATTTTTTAAGCGCCTTGTTTTTTATATAAAAAAATTTTTATGCTCATTATTTATTTTTTATGTCGATTTATTTTTTTAATACATACCACTCAAAGCAAAAATTAATGCCATCGTCATCAAATTATTATTTTTTTTTGCTAAACAATCTTGATCTAAATCATAAATGCCATCGCTATGTTCAGAATTATTTTGCTGAGCAGTGATTTTTATTTGCGTGTTTAATTTATTAATTATTTTTGTTGCGGTTATGCAATGCGTAATTTTATTTACTAAAATTTTTTCGTTTGGATTTAAAAATGGCTCCAACGCTTTTAATAATTTTATTTCTTTTGGCTCATGCAAATCTAATTCTCTTTGTTCTTTTTCCATGATATTTATTACGGGCTCAAAATATTTTTTATAAAACATATTTTTTATTGTTTCGCATGCTTCGTTTAAATCAGCACTAATTTTATTTTTATCATTAAACATTTCAGCAACTTGACAAATCATATTTTTAATCTCCCAAAACAAATTTTTTTACATCTATCAAACCCCAACCTTGTTGATTTCTGGAATAA
Source organism: uncultured Clostridia bacterium (assembly GCA_947167415.1). GTDB lineage: Bacteria > Bacillota > Clostridia > Lachnospirales > CAMVHY01 > CAMVHY01. Next base: position 10,416 of record CAMVHY010000011.1, on the reverse strand, counting down.
TTTAAATCAACCGTGCTATTTTTTAATTTTAGTTTTATTTGATTCGGAGTCAGCTCAGGATTTTTTTCAAGTAATAAAGCAATTGCACCGGAAACAATCGGTGTTGCCATAGAAGTTCCGCTCATAATCGCATAATTATTATCGAGCAAATTTAAATTTTTTGCTTCGAGGCTTCTACACGAAACAATATTTGCTCCCGGTGCAATTACATCAGGTTTTATTACACATTTGGAAGTAGGGCCGCGCCCCGAAAAATTTATTAAGCTGTCTCCGAAAATATTTACAGTTTTATTATCGTCAGATGCTCCGACAGTTATAACTTTTTTGCTTGTTCCCGGAGATGTCACGCTTGATTTTTCAGGGCCATTATTTCCTGCGGCAATTACAACTGTGATTCCGTCGTTCCATAAATTTTCGACCGCATTAATTAATGGATCTTCTGAGCCGTCATCTTTTGAGCCGACAGATAAATTGATTATTTTTATATTAAATTTTTTTTTATTATCGGCGACCCATTGAAGTCCGGCTAAAACGTCGGCACTATTTCCTCTGCCCTCTGAATCTAAAGTTTTAAGACAAATAATATTTGCATCTGGTGCGATTCCAGAATATTTTTTTTGTGACAAAAATCCATTGCCCCCAATAATTCCTGCAACATGTGTTCCGTGTCCGTTGTCATCATAAGGGATTGATTTGTTATTAATAAAATCTTTGAAAAAAATTATTCTGTTTTTGGGATAAATAAAATCTTTTATGGGTGAAATTCCTGTGTCAAGTAAACATATATTTATATTTTTTCCCGTGTAACCATTTTTGTTTACAAAATCAGCGTTAACTGTTTTTTTTGCAATATTTATTTGTGCGGTTATGCTTGTGTTTTTATAGATTAATTTTGGATCGCACACAGATTGCAAAATATTTTTGTCTTTATTTTCGATTTCCAGAACAAAACTTTTTATAAACGGCAAATCATATTTTACTTTGCCGATGCTCTTAATTTTTTTTTCCAGATTTTTATCCGGAATATATTTTATAATATAATTTAAATAATTTTTCATAATCGCAAATCAGTTCCTGTTTTATAATCCGTCAAATTTATAATATGAAAAATTATTTTTTTGTGATATTAATCTTTAAATTTTTGTAGCTCGAGTCTTAATTTATCTGAAATAAGAGCGATAAATTCACTGTTCGTCGGTTTGCCTTTGTTAATATTTATCGTGTATCCAAAATATTTGTCTATTTCTTGCGATTTTCCACGATCCCAAGCAACTTCTATTGCATGTCTAATTGCACGTTCAACCCGACTTGATGTTGTGTTATATTTTTTTGCAACTGACGGATAAAGTTCTTTTGTAACATAATTTAATATCCCAGCATCTTTTACCGACATTACTATCGCATCACGAATATAATTATATCCGCGAATATTTGCCGGAATTCCGATGTTATGCAAAATTTCTGTTATATCAGATTCTAAATGATAATTTTTTAAGTTTTGCATGCTTGTTTTGAATAAAATATTTTTGCTCGGCAATATATTATTATTGAGTTCTCTTATTCGTTTGAGCAGAAATTCTATATCAAATGGTTTGAGTATATAATAATCTGCACCGAGTTCGATAGCTCTTTGGGCTATTTTTTCTTGTGATAACGGAGAAACTATAATACATGTTGGACTGTTTTCATGGTTTTTTTTGATATTTAATTTTTCTAAAACCTCAAGCCCATCAAATTTTGGCATAACACCATCCAAGACAACAACGTCCGGTTTTAAATTGCAAATTTGGTTATAAGCGGTCATGCCGTCATATGCCAAACTTACTATTTCGATATCTTTTTGCTTGTTTAAATAATTCCCGACAACGTCACAAAATTCTTTATTGTCGTCAGCGAATAAAACTCGGATTTTATTCAAAAATTTTCCCTCCAAAAAAATTAGCTTATTTTGTTTTTATTTAGCGCTAAATATTTTTGAATTGACATTATCGGTACCAATAAAAGGAATTATAATTAATAAATTTTCGGTTTACAACAAAAAAGTTTTACATTTTTAAAACTAAAAGTTACAGTAAAAGCCATTGTTTTTATATCAAGGTATATAATTTACATAAAGATGTTTTTATTTGTATAAAAAAAAAGGAGCGTGTATTAATTTGATAGATTTTGAAAAAGAGCTATCTAATTTTAATTTGATTAAAGAATTGGATGATGTTGAAGAAGAATTAGAAGTTTCCAATACAAAAGATATTCTTGAGTTTTTAAAAGAGATTGTTGATTTGCTAAACCAGATTGATTCGAAAATAAAGGAGTAATTTTGTATGAAATGTCCGTTTTGTCAAAATAAAATTACGGAATGTAAAGTTTGTCCGTTTTGTAAATCGAATTTAGTTCTTTGGAAAAAAATAATTGATTTATCGGACATATTTTATAATCGTGCACTTCGAGAAATAAAAAAAAATAATTTATACACGGCAAAAAAAAATCTAGAAAAAAGTTTGCTTTTGTCCCGAAAAAATATAAATGCCCAAAATTTATTAGGGCTTATTTATTTTAAAACAGGAAAAATTGCAGATGCGTTAAAACATTGGGTAATAAGTAATTCGATTGAAAAAAATGATTTAGCAGAAAAATATATTTTGGCGGCACAAGAAAATCCAAAAATTTTGGATATGTATAACGAAGCAATTAAATTTTATAATTTGGGATTGGAATATATAAAACAAAATAATGATGACATGGGAGTTATTAATTTAAAAAAAAGTTTAGAGTTAAATCCGAATTTTGTTGATGCGCTAAATTTATTGGCTCTATGTTATTTATATCAAGAAAAAAAATTGGAAGCACAAAAATTATTGGATCGAGTTTTATTTATAGATAAATAATATTTGCTAGCAAATAAATATTATAAAAATTTTATTACCGATAAAATTCATAAATACAAACAAAATAAAAACTTAATTAAAAAAAATTACGCACAAATATTTAACTTTCCAGCAATAATAATTTTTCTTTTAGGGATGATTTTCGCTGCCGTGATGATTTATATATTAATTTTTCCGACGCAAATAAATAATAAAAATAGGATTATAAAAAATCTCGAAAAAGAATTGGATGTTATACAAGAAAATTATAATAGCTTAAATGAAAAATTGCCCGCGGTTAAAAAAGAAAATGATGATTTGTTGAAAAAAAATATCGAGCTCGAAAAAAAAATTTTGCTTGAGGAAAATAAAAAATTATTGGCAGAAGCTGAAGATTTATATAAAAAAAATAAATTTGCTGAAGCTGGAGACTTAATTTTAAATATTAATTTTGAGCAGGAAGAAAATTTGCCAGATGGAGCGATAGAATTAAAAAATAAAATTTATTTTCGCGTAGCAAAATATTATTATGAAAATGCTCTAAAATTTTATAGACAGAAAAATTATGAACAAGCGAAAAATAATTTTAATAAGGCTTTGTTATTTGACGATGGGAATTTTAAAGATAAAATAAATTCTTATTTTGACAAAATAAATTCTGTTGCGGAATAGATTAAAATCGGGTTGATAAAATCAAATAAAAAAAACTACATGTTGCGGCGTGTAGTTTTTTTGGTTTGCATAGCAAATTTTATAAATCAAAATTATTTTTTTGGTGCTATTAAAAACTCATTCTTCAACTTTACTCCCGTAACTCAATTTTTTTTTGCCGAATACTATTTAATCAACCAATTATTTTTATTTGCTTGTCAAATTTATTCAATACTTCGCATCCATTTTTATTTACTAAGATCAAATCCTCTATTCTGACCCCAAGTTTATTTTTCAGATAAACTCCGGGTTCGACCGAAAAAATCATATTTTCTTTTATTTCTTCTTGATTGCGAAAACCTACTGTTCCAAATTCATGACATTCTAATCCGATTGAATGTCCCGTTGTATGAATAAAATTTTTTTCGTAGCCATTTTGTTTTATAAAATTGCGAGCTGTTAAATCTATGTCTCTAAATTTTACTCCGGGTTTAATTTTTTTTATCGCAGACAAATTCGCTTCTAAGACAATATCATAAATTTTTTTATCAAATTCAGATACATATTTATAAAAAAACGTTCGTGTCATGTCAGAACAATAATTATTTTTTATAAATCCAATATCAATTACGATACAATCTCCAGATCTTAATTTTGTTTGATTTGGAACATGATGCGGTTCAGCTGCGTTTTTTCCAAAAGCAATTATCGGCTCAAACGAAAATTTTTCGATGTTTAAATCTTTTTTTATCCGCCTTAAAATTTCTTCGAGTTCAAGTTCACTTTGACTTTCGCAAATATTTTTGATTAGCAAACTCATAACTTTATCATTTAAAGCTGAACATTCACGCATAAAATTTATTTCTTCCGACGTTTTTATTAGACGTGCATGTTCTAAAATGTCGCTGATAAAAATTTTTTTTGTATCAAGCCATTTGCTTATTATCGGCAAAAAAAAACGCGCTGGCAAATTTTTGTCAATCAAAATTTTTTCTCCACGATACTTTTTTATTTCGTTAAAAAAAATTTGTATTGGATCATTGTCATCAGAATAAATAACCGTTTCTATTTCATCCATAACTTTATTTTCGAGATTAAAAATTTTGTTTGCAAATAATTTCTTTGTTCCATCAAAATTTAAATATAAGCAAAAAAATCTGTCACCCGGATCAATAAATTGTCCAGTTAAATAAAAAATATCGAACGGATTAGAAATTAAAATCTGGTTTATATTTTTTTCACGCATCAAATCAATTACGCGCATCATTTTATTTTCAAACAATTTCTCTCACTCTCCCAGAAATTTTTATAGCATCAAAAAAATATATTCTGCTATAAAGCAAAAATCAATCATCAAAAAACATCGCTATTAACTAGCGATATTTTTTTGTCATGAATTTTTTTAAATAATCTAAAGCAATACAATGTTTATAAAACACATGTTTAGCATCGATCAAAATTCACAAAAAAATAATTTATATCTTGACAAACAAAAAAATTTATTGTAAAATGAACGCGTAACAATGTTTTTTGTTTTTTTAATAAATTTTAGAGATGATTTTTTATGATTACGTTGATTGCAAAAAAAATAGGAGCAAATCTTTGTATGCTTTTTGTTTTCTGTATTATTTCAGCAATTTTAGCTCCTATTTTAAGTGTTATTTCAGGAATACTTTCAGCAATTACCTTTCCGATGATGTTTATTTTGTTTTTATTTCCTAAGGGCAAGAAGTGGCTTGCAGAAGGCGTTAAGTGGATGAAACAACTTAAAAACTGGCAAGTTATTTGTTTATTACCAATTGCTGCTGTTGTTTTTTCTACGCCCACATTGTTTGCGCTAAGTTTAATTTTGCATTGGCATTTGGCATCGACAATTGTTTGTGGAATTGTGGCATTTTTATTGGTAATACTTGTTGCCATGTTTTTGGTTCTCTGGTTCGGGCCATTTGCTCTAGATGAAGAATCAGAAAAGAAAAATGATCTTTCCATGTTTACAAAAAGTAAAGTTGCAAAACAACAACAAATCAATAAAGATATTGGCGAACATGAACTTTCGCTTTTGAAGTCACACAGCAATAAATCTACTGAACACACGTAATTTTTCACGTACACAATAAAAAAATATCGCTATTCACTAGCGGTATTTTTTTGTCACGAATTTCTTTAAGCCAATCTAAGATGATATAATTCTTATAAAAAGAATGTTTAGAACCGATTAAAATTCACAAGAAAATAATTTGTATCTTGACAAACAAAAAAAATTGTTGTAGTATTCATATATTATACAAGTTGGTGTTGTTTTTTTTGGTAAATTTTATTGCTAGACTTATTTAAAAGGAGCGTCTTTTTATGACTATGCAGGCTGTGAAATGGATAGGAAAAACGATTGGTGTTTTTGATTGTTTTATCGTAGCGGTAATTATAGTTCCGATTATATGTGGTATTAGTGGAATACTCTCAGCAATTTCAGTCGCAGCAATACCTGTTATACTTTTTATGCTTTTGTTTTCCAAGGGTAGAAAGATGTTGACAGAGCGCATAATTCCAATACCTACTTGGAGTATTCCTTTTGTGTTATGCGCTACTACTCTCATTTCTTCTCCACCGGTATTGTTCGCACTAAGTTTAATTTTACATTGGCATTTGGCTACAACAATTGTTTTGGGAATTGTGGCATCGTTAGTAATAATAATTTCTAGTGTTCTTATATTTTATTTTAAAGCTTTAGTTTCCTCATTGTTTTATCTTCTTCGTGGTTGTTTAAAGAAGCTACCCGATCTCAAAAAAAGTACTTCTCTTTCTGATTCTAAAGATTGTCACATAAAAAATCAAAACCAAAATAAATTTATTCAAAAAAATAAAAATATTGATCCTTCTACCCAAGAATACAAAAGTACCACTGTTGTAGAATAAATATATTTCGCGTACGATGACATCTTTTTGGACAACATCTATGTGATAAGAAATAAAGGAAAAAATGAAATTGAAACAGCATAAAGATACAACCGAACATAGATAGAAGCAATGAAAGCATCGAGCGTTTTAGCGTATCGAGTAGCGATGCTGCGCCAACGTTTAAAAGCAAGAAAAGTCTTCTTGACAATATGTAGAAAACAATAAAGTGTACGGTAAGGTTATTATATCTTTTTTAAAACGCTTTATATTATATATCTTATATATCTTCTAATTTTGTTTACACTATCTAGTATTTTTTAGTCATTTTCTATAAAATCTTAGCAATGCAAATTAAAATTGTCCTTATTGATCCAAAAAAATTATTATTATCTTGATTTAATCTCCAAAATTTGACATAAAGCTATTAAAAAATTATGGAGGTCATTTTTTTATGCAAAAAAAAATTATTTTGGTAGACGGAAATAATATAATACATCGAGCATTTTATGCCGTTCCGTTGCTTTCTAATAATATGGGAGAATTTACAAATGCCGTTTATGGTTTTTTGAACATAATTTTAAAATTATATCAGGATGAAAAGCCGAGTCATTCTATTATTGCATTTGATACACCAAAATTGACTTTTAGGCATGAGGCGTTTGATGAATATAAAACTAATCGAAAAGAAAGTCCAAATGAATTAAAATCGCAGTTTATTACTCTAAAAAATTTATTAAAAGCAATGCAAATTTGTTTTTGTGAAAAAGAAGGATTTGAAGCAGATGATTTATTGGGGACGTTAGCAATAAAATTTTTGGCTTTGGATTTTGACGTAATTATTTTTTCAGGCGATACGGATTTATTACAAATGGCTAGTAAAAAAATAAAAATATATGTGCCTAAAAGTAAAAAAAATCAAAAGCAAACACTGACTGAAATTTATGATTATGATTCAGTTGTTGAAAAATATGGAATTACGCCCGAAGAATTTATTGATTTCAAAGCTTTGAAAGGTGATAAATCAGATAATGTTCCAGGAATTTGTGGAATCGGTGAAAAAAATGCCCTGAAGATAATAAGAGAATATAAAAGTATAGAAAATGCGATTTTGGAACTTAAAAAAAAGAAAAAAAGAAATTTGACGTTGCAGGAGAAAAATTTGATTGAAAATGAAGATAAAGCTTTGTTTTATAAAAAATTAATTGCGATTAATAAAAATGTTGATATAGAAATTAGCGAGCAACAAGCTGAACTAAAAAATATTTTTAATGATGATTGTTTGAAAGAGTTGCAAAGGCTGAATTTAAATTCTATTATTGCACGGGTAAATAATTTTTAAGTTAAAAAAATTTTTTTGGAGATGATAAAAATGTTTTTTGATTCACATGCACATTACGATGATGAAAGATTTGTTTTAGATAGAGATGATTTATTAAAAAAAATAAATCAAAGTGTTGATTATGTAATTAATTGCGGAGCTGATTTAAAATCTTCGAGGGAAAGTATAAATTTGGCAAATAAATTTGATTTTATTTTTGCTGCTGTTGGCGTTCATCCGGAAAATGTTAAAGATATAAAACAAAAAGATTTGGATGAACTGGAATTTTTGGCACAGAAAAATAAAAAAGTAAAAGCTATTGGTGAAATTGGTTTGGATTTTTATCAAAAGGGTTTCTCTCGTGACGATCAAATTTATTTTTTTAAAAAGCAGTTAGAAATCGCGAATAAATTAAATTTGCCGGTAATAATTCATTCTCGTGAAGCAAATCAAGATACATTTGAAATTATAAAATCATACGCGAAAACAAACGGCGTTATACATTGTTATAGTGGCGATATAAGAATGGCGTTGGACTATATAAATCTTGATTTTTTTATTGGAATCGGCGGAATAATAACTTTTAAGAACGCGAAAAAAATACTTGACGTCGTGAAAAATATTTCTATCGAAAATATTTTATTAGAAACAGATTGTCCATATCTTTCGCCAGAACCAAATCGCGGGAAACGAAATGATTCGTCGAATTTAATTTATGTGGCACAAAAAATTGCTGAAATAAAAAATATTTCTCTTAATGAAGTTGCTGAACAAACTAAATTAAATGCAAAAAAATTATTTGACATAAATTAAATAGCTAAAAAAAAATATCCAGACGCTTTTTTTACTGCGTTTGGATTTTTTTTAATTAAAGATAAAAAAGTTTAAGTTTTATTTTTGAAACGAAGAAATTTTTATGTCAAGAGTTTGAATCTTTTTTTTAACGGCACTAAATATTTTTTTGTCATATCCACCATCAAAAATTTTTTTCAAATCGTTGTCAGCACAATATAAAATCATTTCGAAAATTTTGTTGTCGATCAAGTTATTTTTATAAAATAAATTAAGTTTATCAAACACAAAAATATCCGGGCGTTTTATTTTTAATTCATCCGAATATTTTTTTTTACCGTCGCTTAAATCAAAATACAAAGCATCCTTTTTTATCGCATCGAAAAAATTATTACCATCAAAATTAATATTTATAATAATATCTGACTCACTAATCAGATTTTTTTTATAATCAAAAACTTGTAAATTTAACCCTGTGTCTTGAAAAATCTCACGTTCTTTTTTTTTATATAAATTTTTTTGTTGCGTAACAATGCTCAAATAATTTACGTGTGTATAAATATTATCCAGCACAATATTGGCTAAATAAAAATTATTGTCCAGAATCAAAATTTCACTTTCTGACAATTTTTTTTTGTGGTTAGATAAAAATTTTTTTATTGCGTCTATAATTACAAAAGCAAAAAAATAATTTCCGTGCGAAACCAGAATTTTATTCTTTTTATCCAAAATAAAATCATCCAGGCATTTTATTATTTTCACATCGTCAAATTTTTTTAGCACCTTCATAAAAATCTTGTTTGCATCGAAATTATTAAACTCATTTTTTTTAATCGGTAATTTAATTAAAAATCCGTCTGCAATATCAAAATTTAGATTTTTTGTTGTGATAGGACAAAAATTTTGGACATACCAGTTCCAAATAAAATCAGGCATTTGTTTCAAAAAATTCAACTTTAATTCGATTTCACTTTTATTTTTCACATAATCAAATATGGCAAATTTATATTTAGACACAAAAAAACCCCCAAACAAAACAAAATTTCTTATTCGAGAAATTATATGTTATGGTTGTGGAGTTTATTTTTCTTGAAAAAGATTATTATTTTCAGTTTTATATTCTTGATTGACTTTATCAGACGCGCGATTTTGGCCATTTTCATTTCCCTTTTGTCTGTCGTTTAAAACGGATTGTTCTCTATTTACAATATTACCATTGTTCAAATTTTGTTGAGGCTCCAGTCTGCGAATTTTATAAACCATAGCAGAACATATAAAAGAAAATATTAAAATTGCTAACGAAATAATAATTTTTACGGCAAGCGATAAGGGTAAAATAAAAAACAAAGCCAGTACAATCACAAATAAAATACAACCTAAAATTCCAAAGAGCTACTTTAAAAGTTTATTTCCGTCGCTCGAATCCGATACTGGATTATTATTACTTTCGTTACTGTTCAGGGATGTATTCGACTCTTTTTTGCCTGTATTGCCATTTTCTAGAGTTTCATCTTTCCCATCATTATTTAGTAAATCATCTTTGTTGGAGCTTTCTTCTGAATTATTTTTTTCTGAGCAACGACTATTCCTGTTGTATTTTTTGTTTTTATCTATTTTTTCAGTAATGTTTTGGTTTGTCCTGTTTTTATCTGTATTTTCTTTTTTTTCTCTTTGTCTTCTACTTCAATCTCTTCTACTCCCCATTTATCTTCTGATGAGCTTTTCAATTCTTGATTCTCTTCTGTTTTCATACTTAATTCTTTATTCGTCTTGTGATCTTCTTCTTCGCTGCTCTCGTCTAATTGCTCTCCAATTTCTAATGTTTCCCCTTCATCGCCGGATTTAATTAGGTAGCGTTCACATAAAATAAAAATATATTGAGCAAAGAGAAAAAGT